>JAZQZA010000065.1:0-10836 GCA_045633765.1 Tidjanibacter sp.
CAGATGCTTCGGAGTGGAACACTAAGGCCGAGGATCTCGCAAGTCGCTTTATCAAGAACTTCTCGAAGTTCACCACCAATGAGGAGGGTAAGGCTCTCGTAGCTGCCGGTCCCAAGTTGGAGAAATAGTCCTATAATAATATAGGCAACACAAAAACGGGCAACCCACAGCGGGTTGCCCGTTTTGCTTTTTCGGCAGCAACAAACAGGGCTACCAAGCGGTTATTATGGCATTAATATCCTCAATGCGGTCGGCGTAGATTGCTCTCAGACGGGCAACAGCCTCATTCCAGGGGATGAGTTCGTCGCCATTGACACCGCCCGTATCAATGGGATTCCACATTGCGAAGTTGCGGGGTGCAGCCCAGCGCAGATACTCCTCCTCGGCGTCTATAAACTCCAGCAAACTCTGCAAGCGGGGGTAGATTTCCATCCAGCGCTCCTTGGCAAGGGCCTTGAACTCGGGGTCGCCAAACATACGGCCATACCAGAGGGTGCCCTGAAGGTAGAGTTTATCCTGTGCCCACGAGGAGACATTGTAGGAGAAGGTGCCCCAATCGAAGTCCCAGATGGGGCCGGCGGTGAGTTTGCCGCCACGGTCCTTGTGCATATAGACACTTCCGGGGTTGCCAATCTCGTGGTTAAGACACACCTCATATATGAGCCAATAGTCGGCAAAGGATTGGCGGTCCACATAGTTCTTGTAGCCCGTCGCGGGATCAAGAAACTCTTTGGAGTGGATGAGGGCCTCAAGGTTTTTGATATACTCCTGTGCCCAAGCAAACTGCTCGTCGGTGAGTTCGTCCTCATCGGGCGACTTGATGGCAAAGGGCATATTGCGAGGCGTGCGCCACTGCTTTTCGTTGTCGAAGTGGAAGTCGAGCTCGAAGAGATAACCGCCCGTAATGGCCTCACCCTCGTTGTCCGAGGGGCTCATCTCGGTAATGTTCACACGATTCTTATCAACCTTTATCTGCTCTGCAACGAGGTAGGTACCCATATGGCGGCCATTGAGAAACAGCTCGGCAAACTCGTTGCGGGGAGTCCAGGCAAGGGAGGTCTGCTCCGATATGCGGAACGCCAATCGGTTGCGAATCATCGTCTTATCCATAGCATTGGCCAAGAGCACCCAGCGTTTGTGCTTGGGCATACCGAGCACCGAGGTTTTGCTCTCGAACTTCAGGGCGTAGGGTTTCTTGGGCCATCCCCAGGTGGTGTTACCCCTGCCTCGGATGTTCACAACGCTCTCCTCGAGGTCGTTAAATCGGCCCGCACCGTTGATTGTAATCTTGGCGCTCTTCCAATCCTCCTTGGAGGTCACGGGGCCACGGTCGTCGGTGTAGATGTTGATGATGGGCAGGCCTGTGAAGTTCACCAGATTGACGGTGTAGGTCTTGTTCCCTGCGCCGCCGCTGACAACATACTCCACGGGGCGGGAGAAGTCCACGAGGCTCTCTCCGCTCACCTGCTCCTCGCCCTCCACACACACCACACCATTGGTGTCGAAGCGGGCCACAAGGGCCATACTCTCCAGCGGAAGGTTGGTTGCCCCCTCAAAGAGGCGCTTGGTGGCATCGTAGGCCATCACCACATCGCCATCGAGTTCGGGGTTGTCCTCGCGCAGAAACCTCACACTCCTGAGGCTCACCTCCAGACCTCGGGAGGCTATCGAGAAGGGCTCCGAATGGATAGTTTTACCCTCCACCGAGACTCTCACCCTCACTCGCTCTACAAACTCCTCATTTATGCCCCTGTCGGCCACAAAGAGTCGCCAGCGCCCCACCCTTTCGGTGGGCTCCACCTTGCGCAGGAAGAGATTTACGGGCTCCGCATCATCCTCTGCGCCAACAAGCTCGAAGGCCTCGGCCTGCGTTACGGCCTCGGCATCCTCCACAACGACATAGACGGTGGCCTCGTCCGAGAAGTCAAGCGAATAGCCCTCGCTCTCCACCCCCACACTCCTGAGTTGAACAACCTCCTCGGTGGGGTCATCGGGCGTTGGGGTGGGATTCACATCCTCAATAGGCTCTTCGGGTGTTGGGCCACAAGCCACCGCCAAGGCGGCAACGAGCCACAGACCATACCTCTTTATGATATTTATCATAGCATTTCGACTGGTTTGGAAATCAATATTCTTTTCATCGGGAAAAATGTCGGGGCCCCTTTTAATACACCCTTTTACAGAGCCCCGACTACCAAAAAAACAGATGATAATTTTGGCTTTCTATCTCTCTGCGGACAAATTGCCACAAATGGCTACCTATCCGACTGGATGACCTTCACAACAAGGCAGGGGTCGAGAATGTCGTAACCCTCATAGGCCTGTCCGGGGGCGGTTGCGGGGTGAACGAGGATGTAGCCAACCCTCTGGGCTCCCGAGGTATTCTCCGCTGCGGAGTAATTGAGCCAGTCGCCACCACCAATGCTTGCCGAGAGCCAATCAATCGCACTACCATTGTCATCCACATAGGAGTAGGTCATCGCGTGGGCCTCATCGCCGAAGGTGTTATCACGAGTGGGATCGACCTGACCATCCACAATCTTATAGACCGACATCCAGGTCACGCCCGTATTCTGGCAACCACCCTTGCCGACGGTCATATCCTTACGCAGAACGATGTTGTTGGGGTCGTTGCCGAAGGTATAGACTGCGGTATTGCCACTCGTCGATGCGGGCATCTGGGTAACCTCAACGCTCACCACGGGGTTGCCACCAACCACATTCACCTCCTCGTCGCTCTCGGGATAGGAGATGGAGATGACACCCTTGCGCCAACCCTCGGTGGAGGGCTCAGCGGTGATATAGAGGTGGTTGCCGCCAATGCGAGCGGTGAGCCACGAAGCCGAGGAGGTGACCTCCAGGGTGGCAAAATATTTCGAGCCGCCTTCGTCGGTCTGCGAGCCATCAACCATAGCAAAGAAGTAGCCGAGATCTTTCTCGGTGACACCCGCGTGCGACACCATAGGTGCAAGCGAGAGGTTGGCGGTGGTGTAGTAGAGCTCGCTCTTGACACCTGCGGCCTTGCTGGGCTGCTGCACAACCTTAATGGTGAAGGCGGTGTTGTCGGGGGTCATAATATAGGTATCCGTATCACCCTTGAATGTTGCGGTGATGGTTGCGGTGCGCTCCTCGGTGGTCGAGGGGTTGGCCTCGATGTTCTCGAGCTGGATGTTATTGAAGTTGCCACCCACAACCGTTACGGTGCACCACTCGGCGTCGCTTACCACCTCCACAGTCTTGAAGAAGGGCTCAATGGCCTCTGCATCTGCCACAGCCGTTGGCGAGCCATCGAGGTAGGCAAGGAAGTAGCCAAGGCCCTTAACGCCCGAAAGTCCCGCACCGGGGATGGTAACAACCTGATCGCCAAACCACTGATAGGTGAGCGAGTGGGTTGCCGTTGCGCCATTCTGGGCAATAGCAATGGTCGCAATCACAGGATTCTCAATAGCATAGATTTTGCTCGAGGGGGTGTAGATAATATCCACCTGGCAACTCCTGCCCTCTGTCGAGGCGTTCTTCGCAATGGTCAGCACGGGGTGGTTGAAGTTCTGAATCTCACAACTCACCCAATCAACCGCAGCACCCTCGGCATCCCTGCTCTCAAAGGTTATCTGGGTGTAGTAGTCGGCCTCATAGTTGGCGGTATCCTGCACGCCATTGACGCTTGCAAGGTAGTATCCCATATCCTGCACGCCACCCATTGCGCTCATCTGCAACGAGGTAGTGAGGTAGGTGGTGTCGTAGGTCACAACCTGTGCGTCGTTCTCCAATCGTGAGGTGGCATTCTTGAGGTCGAAGTATGCGGTGTGGATAGTGCCCATCTGGAACTCCACCTCGTCGGTCACCTCGAAGGTATATTTGGCCACATCGGTCGCCACCACATATTTCACTCCTTGCGACACTGCGGGGGCCAACTCCATAAAGACGCCCTTGGCAGTATCTTTCTCTGCACCAATCTGATAGGGGGTTGCAAGCGAAACCTTCGAGAAACTAACTCCTCCGTTGAGCTTGTAGCTGTTGTCCTTAAGGTCAAACACCAGACTTCCGTGCAGAGTGGCGCTATCGTCCGCATCGAGGCTCACCGAGAGAATCCTCTCGTCCACAAAGGCACTCTCGGAACTACAGACCATAAAGCGGAGCATTGAGGAGGCCAACTCCAAGGGGGCATCTACGCGCTTGGCGTCACCCTCAATGGAGAGCCACTCGGGACTCATAAGGGTAATGGCAATACCCTCCGAGCTGCCTACCGCAAGCTGCGTAGCCTCTGCCGAGATGGTCGACTGCATCGACGAGGGGGTGAGCACCGAGGGGGCATACAACACCTTCAAGGCGGTGCTCTCCTTGGGGACTTCTACTGTAAGCAGCACGCCATCGGTGGCGGATAACGACTTAATAGTGAGCTGCTTGCCATTTTCATCTATCACACTAAAGAGCTCCTGGGCACCCTCCCAATTCATAGCGATTTGGTCTGTGAGTGCTGCGCGGGTGGTAACATCTATCCAAGCACCTATCTCAATGGTGCGCACCTCCTCTTCCGGGGTGGGTTTCTCCTCGATGGGGGGCTCTTGGTCGTCGTTGCCGCAAGCCACAAACGAAAGGGCCGCGAGGGCAAAGGCAAGTAATCGGAAACTCTTTTTCATCGTAGTATGGTTTTTTTAGGTTATTTATGTGCACAAAATAGTGGTGCGGTTTTTACAAATTTAACGATAATTACAGCCCCCTCCGAGCTCACCACATCAAAAAGTAGACTTCCGGAGACGCGAGCAATCCACATCTTTCTAACTATCAACCTCTTGCACCACACAACAAAAGCCCGTAAAAGTGGATAAATCACACCCGCCGGGAATCGCAAAAACGCAAAAAAACTCCCACAAAGTTTTGAACCTTTTGTGAAAAATGCTACATTTGTCAATAACAAAACTAAACCGACCTATGAAACCTCTCTTCAGACTCCTTGCAACTGCTGTGATCTCGCTTCTTGTGGGCTGCAACTCTGCACCCGAAGATGAGTTCAACACCGCTATTCAGGAACTCGACAGAGCCATAACCCTCCGCACCGAGGCCATAGCCCTCAAAAACGAGCGCATAGCCTTCAAAAGCACCGCCCTCAACAACCCCAATCTCTCCTACCAGCAGCGTATGAAGATGATGGAGGAGCTCATCGACGAGTACAACAAATACCAGCTCGACTCAACCATCCATTGGACCTGGCGGGCCATTGACCTGGCAACACAGCACAACGACCACAAAAGAGCCGTGCAACTCCGACTGCGCACCTCACAACTATACTCCGCAGCGGGCTTCTATGGTGAGGCCGAGGCACTGCTTCGCCGCACCGACACCCTCCGAATGGCGCCCGAGGAGATTCGCAACTACTACAAGGCTGCCCACTCCTACTACCGCGAGCTGCGCGAATACTCCGCCGAGAACCTCATAAAGGAGAACTCGGCCCGTATGGAGGAGCACTACATCGACCGCCTTATCGCCACCGAGAGCGACACCCTCGAACGCCACAAGTTGCTCTGTACCAAGCACACCAACAACTCCAATTGGGAGGGCGTGGCCCACGAGTTGCAGTTCATCCTCCCCACCCTTTCACCCGAGAGTAGGGAGTTTGCCCTCTACTCCTACTTCAAGGCCCTGAGTGTGGGCGACGGCAGGGGTACAACGGAGGAGTATATGACCCACCTGATACGCTCGGCAAGGGCCGATATGCGCAACTGCACCTGCGACCACGCATCGCTGTGTATGCTCTCCGAGATACTCTTCTATCGTGGCGACATCACCCGCGCATTCCAATACATCCAGATTGCAATGAATGACGCCTCATTCTATAACTCGCGCCTGCGCCCGTGGCAGGTGGCCTCGCTGATGCCCGTCATCGAGAGGAGTTATAGCGCCAAGATGCAGGCCCAGCAGCGGCTCCTCACCACCGCAGTCTTCATCATTTCGATTCTGACTCTGGTGATTCTCTTCTTCCTTGTGTTGCAGCGCCGCAAAAACAGCCAGATTCGTCAGGCCAAAATGCAGCTCGAGGAGATGAACTCCCAGCTGGGCGAGTATATCCAACGACTCTCCGAGCAGAACGCCAAAGAGCACGCCCTGTCGGCCGAGTTGGTGGAGGCTAACGCCGTGAAGGAGCAGTACATAGGCCTCTTCTTGGTCATCTGCTCCAACTATATCGACCTGCTGAAATCGTTCCACAACAAGGTGCGAAAATGCATATCCAAGGGCGCCATCGAATCGCTCCAAAACGAGCTCGACTCCTCCCCCATCTTCGAGGAGGCCGAGAGGGAGTTTTACCTCAATTTCGACAACGCATTTTTGAACCTCTACCCCTTCTTCGTGGAGGAGTTCAACGCCCTGCTCAAGCAGGAGGCACAAATCACGCTCAAGAATCCCCGAGTGCTCAATACGGAGCTGAGAATCTTCGCCCTGATAAAGCTCGGCATCACCGACTCGTCGCGCATCGCCTCGCTGCTGCGCTACTCGGTGAATACCATCTACAACTACCGCTCGATGGTGAAAAACAACGCCAAGATTTCGCGCGACGACTTCGAGGAGAGGGTGCGCTCGATTGGCTCCAAAGGGCTCCAAAATGGCTCGAAGTAGCCTTTGGGCAATCCACTTTTTTAGCCCAAACAGAATATTTGGTTTAGATTGACTATTAAATATTTACCCTTCACAAAAGGCTGCAAAAATCCACTATTTTTTTGCAGCCTTTCTTGTGCGCATTAAAATTAAGTATCTTTACTTTGCGAAAGGGCGCCCAAACCCCTTCTCCCCACCGAGGAAACAAACCGAAAACAAACTAACAAATCATACAAAAATGAATCGAATTGTAAGAGCCTTTGCGATAGCAATGCTATCCTTTGTGATGGTTGCCTGCTCCCAGAGCGACCCCATCGAAAAACGCATCGACAACCTCCTCGCACAGATGACCCTTGAGGAGAAAATCGGACAACTCAATCAGGTTACTGCCTACGCAACCGAGGGTATGTGCAACGAGGCAGCTGCCGGCACCATCGGCTCCATCCTGAACATTGTGGACCCTGTGGAGATCAACAAAATCCAGAGGGCAGCCGTTGAAGAGAGCCGTCTGGGTATTCCTCTGGTTTTTGCGAGGGATGTAATCCACGGCTTCCACACCATCTTCCCCATTCCTCTGGGCCAGGCCGCATCGTTCGACCCCGCAATCGTTGAGGAGGGTGCGAGGATTGCCGCCAAAGAGGCTGTGGCTTCGGGTGTGAGATGGACTTTCTCGCCTATGGTGGACATCTCGAGGGATAACCGTTGGGGTAGGATTGCCGAGAGCTTCGGCGAGGACCCCTATCTCACTGCGGAGTTGGCAGTGGCAATGCTCCGAGGCTATCAGAACAACGAGAAAACCCTGGCAGCGTGTGCCAAGCACTTTGTGGGCTATGGCGCCTCGGAAGGCGGACTCGACTATGCACCCATCCACATCACCGAGAGGGAGCTCCGCAACTACTATCTTCCCCCATTTGAGGCTCTTCTGAAGGCGGGCTGTATGACTCTTATGCCCTCCTTCAATGACAACGACGGTATTCCCAATGCGGGTAACAAATTCCTGCTCGGCGATGTGCTTCGCGACGAGTGGGGCTGGGACGGTTGCATTGTGAGCGACTGGGGCTCGGTGGGCGGTATGATTGCCCACGGCTTTGCTGCCGACAATCGCGAGGCCTCCAAGAGGGCCATCACCGCAGGTACGGATGTGGATATGATGTCCTACGCCTACATCACCGAGCTCAAGGGCTTGGTTGAGAGCGGCGAGCTGAAGGAGTCGGTCATCGACGAGAGCGTACGCAACATCCTGCGTCTGAAATTCCGCCTCGGTCTGTTCGAGAATCCCTATGTTGAGGAGGAGAACTACCAGGCCGCATTCTACACCCCCGAGGCTCTTGAGGCTGCACGCAAGGCCGCCGTTGAGAGCGTGGTGCTTATGAAGAACGACAACCAGACCCTCCCCTTGAAGGCCGAGAAGGGCACAAGGGTACTCATTGCAGGTCCTATGGCCGACGCACCCCACGACCAGATGGGTACTTGGGTATTCGATGGTCAGAAGGAGCACACCGTAACTCCCCTTAAGGCAATGAAGGAGCTCTATGGCGACAAGGTTCGCTTCGGCTACTCCGACATCCTCACCTATAGCCGCGAGGAGTGCTCCTCGTTGGCTCTGGCAGCCTTCACCGCACAGGCCGCCACCTACGACGCCGTTGTTCTCTTCCTCGGTGAGGAGGCAATCCTCTCGGGTGAGGCCCACAGCCTTGTTGACCTCAAACTTCAGGGCGGTCAGAGCAAACTGCTGGAGGCAGCACGCAAGAGCGGCAAACCCGTTGTGGCTGTGGTTATGGCCGGTAGGGCTCTGACGATTGGCAACGATTTGAAGAATATCGACGCTCTGATGTGGTCGTTCCACCCCGGAACAATGGGTGGTCCCGCTCTGGCACAGCTCCTCTTTGGCGACGAGGTGCCCAGCGGCAAACTCCCCATCACCTTCCCCGTAGCGGCAGGTCAGGAGCCCATCTACTACAACGCCCACTTCCCCGAGAGGCCCGCAAGCGGTACCGAGGTGCTGCTTAAGGATGTTCCTCTGGAGGCAGGCCAGACCTCGCTCGGCTGCTCGGCCTTCTGGCTCGATGCCGGCTATGGACCTCTCTACCCCTTCGGCTACGGTTTGAGCTACACCACCTTTGAGTACTCCTCGCCCAAGACCAACAAGGAGGTCTATGGCAAGAAGGAGAGCGTGGAGGTGAGCTTCACCCTCACCAACAAGGGCGCCGTGGAGGCCACCGAGGTTGTACAGCTCTATGTCAGGGATGTTGTAGGCTCCACCTCGCGTCCCCAGAAGGAGCTCAAGGCCTTTGTGCGCGTAACCCTCAAGGCGGGCGAGATTCGCGAGGTAACCATCTCGCTCCCCATCGAGAGGCTGGCATTCTGGAACCTGGATATGGAGAAGGTTGTTGAGCCCGGCGAGTTCTACCTCTGGGTATCGGGCGACAGCGCCTCGGGTGAGAAGATCTCCTTCCGCGTTGAGTAGAAACAATCAAAAGCACTAACTATATGAAACGACTTGTCTTGACTTTGGTGGCTACAATAATGTGTGCAAGCCTCTTTGCACAGAGCCACAAGGTGGAGGGTACTGTGACGGACGCGGCAGACGGCTCGGCACTCATCGGTGTAACCGTCACGCTGGAGAACGGCACTACGGGTACCACCACCGATATCAACGGACACTACGCAATCACTCTTGCGGGCCAGGGAAAACTCACCTTCTCATATATGGGCTACAAGGACCAGACCATTGCCGTCGGTGCCTCCCAGACCACTCTCGATGTGAAGATGGAGATGGATGCCGATGTAATTGAGGATGTGGTTGTTGTGGGCTACGGTACGATGAAGCGCAGCGACCTTACGGGTGCTGTGGCTTCGGTGGACTCCGAGGATCTTCAGCGCACCCCCGTTGCAACCATCGACCAAGCCTTTGCCGGCCGTATTGCGGGTGTGACAGTGAACTCTTCGACAGGTCAGCCCGGTGCTGCTGCCGAGGTGAGGATTCGTGGTATCGGCACTGTGAACAACTCTGCCCCCATCTATGTTGTCGATGGCGTGATTACTGAGGATATCGCCTTCCTGAACCCCGGTGATATTGCCTCAACGGAGGTGCTGAAGGATGCATCGAGTACGGCTATCTACGGTTCGCGAGGTGCCAATGGTGTGATTATCGTCACCACCAAGACGGGTGCCAAAGACCGAGCACCCCAAATCTCGCTGAGCGCCTACGCAGGTGTGCAGAACCGCTGGAGAAAACTCGACCTGATGGGGCGCGACGAGATGGCTCGCACCATCATCGGCATTGGCGCCGTGAAGTCGGAAATGGATTTCTACAATAAGCACGGGTTCTATAAATGGCTCAAGGCCTACCGCTTGGGCAAGTCGCCCTACTACCCCACCAACCTCGACTACTCCACCGTGGAGACCGATTGGCAGGAGGAGGTATTCAAGGCCAACGCCCCCATTCAGAACTACCACCTCTCGGTGGATGGCGGCAGCCAGAGGAGCCAATACTCCTTCAGCGCGGGCTACTTCACACAGGATGGCACCATCATCGGCTCCAACTACGAGCGTTTGACTCTGCGCCTGAACTCCTCGTATGAACTCACCGACTGGCTCAAGTTTGGCGAGAACCTCTCGCTCATTACCTCCTCGTCGCGTTGGGCAATGAACAACTCCTCGAGTGCGGGTGCATCGATTCTCTCGGCAGCCCTTGCGATGGCTCCCTGGGACCCCACCCACTACCCCGAGGGCTCGGTGAATGTGGATGGTAAGGACCTCGGTGGTCAGATTGCTGCCGGCTCCAACTTCAAGAATGTGGTCAATCCCTTCTCGATGGTCACCCACTCTCACCCCAACAACCGCGACCAGCGATTGCTCGGCAACATCTACCTGGAGGCGTCGCCCATCAAGGGCCTTACCTTCCGTTCGGCTGTGAGCATCGACCAGACCACCAGCGTAAACCGCACCTTCAAGGATAAATACCTCTACTCGGACTACGACAAGGCCGACAAGAACTTCATCTCGGCCGACTTTGGCGAGGGCCGCACAATGTTCTATGAGAACACCCTCAACTACGCCTATGAGAATGGTCCCCACCGCTTCTCGGCAATGGTTGGTCAGACCACCGAGGAGTACACCTACTACTCCATTGGCGGTGCGGGTGCCTCGATTGCCAACCCCTCGGAGAACAACTGGTATCTAAATCAGGCCACCGAGGACAGGACCGAGTCGGGCGACTCGGCAGCACGCACCCGTCGCTAC
>JAZQZA010000066.1:0-24996 GCA_045633765.1 Tidjanibacter sp.
CTGATTCGGTTTTTGAAAGGGTTTTCCGAGACCTTATTCATAATGTTAAAGTGTTTTGTGGCTGCAAAGATAGCCTTTTTTTGCATAAATCCTACACCAACCTCTGCCGAGCAAGATCCTCGGCCACACGCCTGAGATTCATCCTTGCCACCTCGGGGCGCATAGCCTCCTCAAGCGACATCCCCTCTGGTGTGGCCGCAACAATGGCCGAAAAGCCCGCCTCGCGCAGCTCATCGGACCATTCCACCGAGCCACCAACAGCCACCGTCGGCACCCCCAGACGCACGCTGTGGCAGAGCACTCCGCAAGGCACCTTACCCATAAGTGTTTGGTTATCAACCCTTCCCTCGCCCGTGATGATAAGATTGGCGTCCGTAGCCCTTGACTCAAAGCCCATGCTCTCCAGCACCGCCTCCACACCAACTCTTATCTCGGCTCCCAACGAGCTCCACAGTCCGCCCGCAATGCCACCTGCCGCACCTGCGCCCTTGACCGCCTCGGGATTCCTTCCATATTTCGCCGTGAGCACCTCGGCGAAGTGTCTTACGCCGCGCTCAAGTTGCACGACATCCTCTTTCGAAGCCCCCTTTTGGGGCGCAAAGACTGCCGCCGCACCGCGAGGGCCACAAAGCGGATTATCCACATCCGCAAGCAGTTCAATGGTAGCCTCTCGCAGTTGGGGGACCACTGCGCCATCATCAATCCTCACAACCCTCTCAAGACTACCGCCACAGCCACGCACCGCCTCTCCCGAGGAGTCCAGAAATCGAAAACCGAGCCCCTCGAGCAATCCCATTGCGCAGTCATTAGTGGCACTACCGCCCACTCCAAGCAGAATCCTTCGCGCACCACGCGCCAAAGCATCCACTATCATTTCGCCAACGCCCAGAGATGTAGTCTTCAAAGGATTGCGCTCGCAATCCGAAAGAAGAGTCAGCCCCGCAGCAGAGGCCACATCCACAAAGGCCACCTCGCCACAAAGGCCATAGCCGGCCTCTATGGGCCTTCCGAGCGCATCGTGCACCCACATCCCCTGGCGGCCGCCGCCAAGTGCCTCGGTGAGAATCTCGGCCGTACCCTCGCCGCCATCAGCCACGGGTACAATATCCACCTCACACTCCCCCACTACGGAGCGCACACCCTCCGACAAGGCCTCGGCAGCCTCGCGCGAAGAGAGCGACCCCTTGAAGGAGTCAATGGCTATGACAACTTTCTTTTTCATTTGCCCCACAAGATAGTGATTTTTTTCGTAGCCCTGCACCCCTTGCCCCCGAGGGATGAGTTTTTTCAAAATCCAATTCCCATAAAAAAACCTCGCAGGTATCGAAAAAGATACCCGCGAGGTCTGTGATGTACTAAAGTGTAGCGACATTAATAGATAGTACCGCGATCCTCACCGTAGTCGAAGTTGATTCGGTAGAAGCCATCCTCGGTGTGGATAACACCACTAATGGTGTGGATGTAGTTGCCGAACTGGTCAACCCTTGTGGTCACATCGAAGTAGGCATTTTCGGCATTAACATCAATCATACGCTGATCCGAAGTGCGCAGTTTGGCCACATAGCTGCGGCTGCAATCGAGCCACAGGCCACCACCTGCAGGCGCACTCTTCGAGAATACATAGCGGCCCTCGGGCAGATATGCCGAGTTGTTGGCACCGGTGGTGAAGTAGAGGTAGCCATAGAAGGCGTCGCCCGAGAAGTTGAGCTCCCAGCTCTTAAGGCTACTCTGCCAAGTTGCCCAAATCATAAGGTTGCGACTCTCGCTGACAACCTCAAGGCCCTGAACAACCTCCTCATAGAGTTTGAAGGGGCCACACTTGTCAATATTCACAACTGCTGTGCCGGAGGCAACATATACTTCGGCGCTGGCGTAGGTCTCCCCTGTGGCCTCATTGTACTCCACAACAACCTTGCTCACACCAATACGCTTATTGGCCAGCGAAGTGCTCACATTATTAACAATCATCCTCGAGCAACCGTCCAGGCAGGGAGCGCCCTGACCGTCATAGAGATACTCGCCCGAGGGGATGAACTCATATTTCGAAGAGTCGAGCTTGATGTCAAAGGTGATGGTATTATCCTCATCCTGCTCGAGAGTAAGGTGCCATACTGCCTTCTTGGTTGCATCCTGCACTGCCTCTGCCTTGGTGACATTGAAGTTGAACTCCACAGGCTCGGCGCGCTCGGCACCGCTGATAACAATACCGCTGGGGATCTCAATCTGAAGAGTCAAAACGGGCTTGAAGAAGAACGAGCCATAGATCTCCCACTTGCCTGTGATGACATTCTCATAGAGGTCGATATTACCCAAAGTGGTATCCAAATCGTCATAAACGGTCCAGGTATCGTCCAGGTTGAGCTCCTTGAAGTAGGAACCCTCGGCCACGAAGTTATGGGTTGACGAGGTGGGCTCATAGCGGCCACCGAAGCTATCGCTCACAAGGTGTACACAGAGCTCATAGAGGGCCGTACGCATAGTGAGGTAGTGGTCCGAACCGGAGCTCTGAAGGCTTGCCGAGGTGGGCGAAATGGAGAGCATCTCAACGGTCATCTCCTCCTTGGGGGTGGTGAAGGTTGCAACCTTCATTACCGACGAATGCTCATTAACAGCCACAGCAACAACGGTATAATCGGTCTCATCCTCGGTGTCGGCGTGGAAGGGGAAGGTGAAGTCCTGATCCCACGAAAGGTTGCCCTCATCCCAATAGTACTCAAAACTGTTGGCCAAAACATACTCCACCGAGAGCTCCTCGTACTCGGCAGTGGGCACAACCACAAAGCCGAAATTGTCCATATAGCGGGTCGTTACCGAGAACTCCACCGAGTGGCCCACCATATCATCAATTGAGATGTCGGTCATCTCCACCATAGGACCAGCGCTGGGAGTGGCGAACTCCGCCGAGGCGGCAGCATCCACAGGCTCCATTTCGACATCCGCATTGTCGCCAATGACTATTACCACATAATTGGTCGAAGGGGTAAGGTCGGTAGCCTCGAAGCTGAAAAGTACAGAAGCGAGCGAGCGCTCCACCTCAACCAGAGTGTAGCCATACTCATCGGTGCCCATATAGATGCCATTCCCATCACAGTTTGCATCATATACATCCTTGGGAACAACCGCATAGCGAACCTTATCCACATTGCGGAGAGTGGTCCCGAAGGTGGCCGTGGTGGGCTCCAGAGTAATAACCTCAATATTGCCAACCATAGGCATCTCATCCTTGGCAAACTCCACGCTGAGACTCATCTGCTCCACAACGGAAAGATCGGCATTGGCTGCCGCAACAAAAAGATAGTAATCGTGACCCTTTGTGAGATTCTCCAGAGTAATCTTCGCACTCTGGGGCGACGAGTAGGACTCTTTGGTCGCAAAATTCACCGCCACACCCTCCGACAGAACACGCTCGGGAGTGTACTCCTCGGGGCTGGCAACTTCCTTGGTGTCTTTCACTACATAGAGAGCCTTGTCGGCATTGGCAACAGTGAGGCTGACGATTGCCGAGGTGCCATCAATCACATATTCGCTCGAAATTGCAACCACGGGCTCGGGCAGAGGCTCGGGGGTTTCCTGACACGATGTTGCCACCACCAAAGGCAGCACAAGGCACAAGAGTTTGAAGATGTTTTTCATAATTTTTATGCTAATTTTTAGGTTAATATTTTCAAAGCACGATGCTTGCTACTTGCAAATATAATTAATTTCTCGAATGATTATCTCTGCCAATGGCACTTTCCATTGCGGATGCTCAAAATCTCCATAAGACACTACTTAATTTCCACCACCTTGAGTTCATCTATGTAGCACTTCGAGGGGCAGGCAAGGACAATTTTCAGGTATTTTGCCCCCTCCACTTTACGACAAATGGTAAGCTCTTGAACCCACGCATCGTGGAGATTATTGGGCCACGCATAGGGCTGTTCCACCCCCAACAGAGTGTACCTCTGGCCATCAAGCGACCCATAGAGAGCCACACGCTCGGGAAGGAGAACGCCCTCCGGCGCGTAATTGAGCACCCCAAGGTGAAGGGCCACATTCTCGGCGCCCTGTGAAAGCTCCAGAGTAATCTCTCGCTCACCCTTGGCAAGCTTAACCCAACCCCCGTGGGCAGTATTCTCGTCGGCCATAACACCATCCACCAAGCGAGGCTCCGAGCATTGAGCCACAGCAACACTCCCCTCGCTAATTCTCAATGGTTTGCGCTCCTTGCTCCACGCCAAATACTCCTCGGCAGCCCTCACTGCAAGGTCGGGCTGTCCAAGAGCATAAGCCGTCTCTGCGGGGTCGAAAATACCACACATCATAAACGACACAATGCGCTCCACGCCAGCCTCGCTTGCGGCCTCCATTTGGGCACGGAATCTTTCGGGAGCCGCAGGAATGAGTGCCGAGGTGCGGTCGTTGGTGCCGCGCTCCCAGGTGAAGTTTTCGCAGTTGGCCCACATCTCAATAGGAAGAGTGGAGTGTATCTCGGCAAGTCGCCTCCAATTCTCACGCAATCGGGGCAAGGGGAATCGCTCCCTCACACATCCCACCTCATCCTGATAGGCAATGATATCTACCTTCAGGCGACCGATTTGGCGTGCGTAGTTGGGGTGAGAAAAGTCGGAGTTGAAGATTCCGTAGGGCGAAATGAGAATTTTCGCATCGGGCGTAAGGTCTCGGGCGTGGTCGGTGAGGGCATTGACAGCCTCCACAGCATAGTCGGTCAGCACAGGACCCAAGCAATCCTCCACAGGCAGATACCACCCATAGAAGGCCTTGTGGTCGCCAAAGAGCTCAGCCAGCTCAACCATCATATCCATCTGTCGCTGTTTGATGCGAGGAATGCGCAGATTGTCGTCCTGATTCTCGGCCCAGCCGGTGCTCATAAAGACCTTCATACCTCGCTCGGCAGCAGCATCCATAATCGCCTCCACGGGGCTCTTGCGCCCCTCGGGATAGTGGTGGGGCATAAGAGTCGAGGGATAGAAGGCCCTGCCGTCATTGGCCACAGCCATAAAGATAAGGTACTCCATACCCATCTCGCTCATTTCGGCCACCTTCTCGGCCCACAGTTCGGGGCTGGTCATATCCACCCCCGCGGGGTTGGTGTAACGGTTGCGCACATCTTGATAGGCAAGGTTTATGAAGGTGCCTGTTACGGGCTTGATGTTGTCGCCCAAGAGTAGGGTAGCGCAGGCTAAAATCGCAAGTATCGAACAAAATAGTCGTTTCATAGCTTAAGGGTCTAATTGTGGTTCGTAAAGTGCAAAGATAACACTTTTCCACGTGGGTAACACAATGCATAGGGAGTACAGCAACAAAAAAAAGGCAGTCGGAAATGACTGCCTTCTTTGCTGTGCTCCCTCTGGGGGTATAATGTACTTGGTTTTATGCGCCTGTAACGCCTATTTCGCAACATTAGGCTCCGTATAGGTTCAACACTTTTGTCGCATTTTGCCGCAATGGGCGGGTAGATAATTATATTATAATACCTTTAGTCGTTAATTTAGTTTCAATATCTCCCCACTTCCTTTTAAGATAATCATGGACTTCTGTTACTAAAAGTTCTACTACATCAGCTTGGATATCTATGCGTGGTTGTACTTTTCGTTTAGACTTTCTTAAAACAAAAATCTGGTCAATGCGAGAATATGCAGGATCCACCTTGAGATCAACCTCGTAATTTTCAGATACTACAAAGAATTTAGAATAAGGATTTCCTGATTTAATTTTTTCAGCTGTTGCAATAGCCCCTTCTAACATGGTTTTATCTACATATGTTTTCACCTCGATAGCAATAATGGGAAGGTTAACCGTTTCACTATCTCCGTTATTAATAGTGAGCCCCATCTCTCTATATATTGCAAAATCTTGATCTTTTACATTAACACCAGTTTTGATATCATTAATAAAGCTCTTAATATCATCTGATTTAAAATACAAATTAGAATACGCCTTAACACTTCCAAGTTTTAATACATTGTCAGTATCATTAGCATATGTTTTCAAGTCTTCAACAACGTCACGAAAGACCAAATACATAAATTCTTCTAGAATTGTTGGTCGTAATTTACCTTGGGAAGAGAATATATTATCATATCCTTTTCCGAAAAGGAAATTGTAATAATTATTTAGTAAATCAACTCGCTGTCGAATGTTTTTCGAAGAAAAACCTGTTATCTTCAGTTGAGCATCTATGTATGATAGATATTTGGTTGCAATATCATCGATAGCAACTGATTGTTTCTGTGATAATTCGCCGTTTGCTTTCTGATTGAGTTTAGCGCAAATATTACTTGCGTGAACTAATTGATGATCTGCATCCTTTATTGCGTATAACTTTTCAAATGCCATAATTATATCTTTTGTAGTTTACTTATAATTTCTTCAGCAATTGCGTAAGCCAATAACACAGGAACTGCATTACCAATCTGCTGATATTGACTTAAACCCTTTTCCCACGACATCTTGGTACGCATACCCTCAAAAATGAAGTCATCTGGAAACGATTGTAAACGAGCTCCCTCTCTTGCTGTAAAATTTCTATCCAGATGAGGATGAATGAAATTCGATTGGAAAGATGCTGCTATCGTGGGTGCGGGCAGATTGCCAAACACGCGCTGATTGTTTTGGCTAAATTTAATCGTAGATTTCTCTGTCGGTGTACCTCGCTTTACCGCACCGTGCGTATCCCAAACATCAATAAGCGATTGTCCGGGTTTGATAGCCTTAAAGCGTTCCACCAAACGAGGAGTATGCTTCATTGCAATATGGTTATTCACAACATTAGAGTTCCTGCGTACAAATTGTTGGAATAGATTCGTAGGTTCAGATGAATACTTCGCCCCCTCAATACCCTCTCCTGCATTAATTTGTGGTAAATCGCTAATTGCGTCATTAACTGTTATATATCCGTCCATAGCATATGGGGTAGGATGTGTAGGCTGTATATTCAAGTCTTTTCTAAAACCAATAAGAATAACCCTCTCTCGATTTTGAGGAGTACCATAATCTGACGCCTTTAAGATTTTGTATGCCACATTATATCCAAACTCACCTGCATTAGCAAACTCCTCTACAATCGTGCGGATAACTTGTCCATTCTGCATCGACAACAAACCCTTGACATTTTCCATAACAAAGGCTTTAGGCGAATACCAATTGATAAACTTAACAAAACCGTAGAATAGCTTGTTGCGAGGGTCATCTGCTACCTTATTACGCCTTTTATTAGCAAGACTAAAACCTTGGCACGGAGGACCGCCAATAATTATATCAGGTATTTTACCGTTCAGTATGTCATCAACCTCTTCTTTTGAGATTTCAGTAATATCCTTGCAAATAAACGGAGTTTGTGGGAAGTTTCTTGCAAAAGTTTTTTCACAATTTTCATCAATATCAGAGGCTAATATAGATTTAATTCCAGCCAATTCAAAGCCTTTGGTCAAACCTCCACATCCGGAAAACAAATCAACAGATGTATATATAGACTTCTTTGTATGCTCAAAAATCAATTGAGATAAAACATCCGAAAGTTTTTTCTGCGGTTGCACGGAAGCTAAATCGTCGAATATAGTTCTATCTTGAGTAATCATTATCTATAAATAATTTGAGACAAATTTAAAAAAAAATATATCAAATGGCAAACGCAAATTTTGGTTCATGCAATTTTTCTTTTGGTTCAGCATAGGTTCAACAAATGTTGCGGAGAGGTTTATTATTGCCTAATTCCGCCACAGACCGTCGTCAAACCAAGCGTATTTATACGAAAAAAGGACAGTCAAATGACTGTCCTTTCATTGCTGTGCTCCCTCTGGGGCTCGAACCCAGGACCCCAACATTAAGAGTGTCGTGCTCTACCAACTGAGCTAAAGAAGCCTTAAGCGGGGACAAAGGTAGTAACTTAATTTTTACTTCCAAAAGTTTTTGCGAAAAAATTTCAAAAAAATCGCAAATTGTCCCTCAGCGCAAGCCGCACAGGCGCTTTTTAGCCCCTAATCTTATGGGGCATACCCTCGGGCAGCACGATGGAGTACTCCACAAGTCCTGCAACCTCGCCATTCTCATACCAAGGGGTCTGATAGATAAGTTTGCGCACGCCTCGTTTCTCAATAGTATAGGCGTTGGTTGTTCCCTCGGCGAGCATTCGCTGAATCATCTCCCACGAGGAGGACTTATGACACTCCTCCAGAGAGTGGCCTCGTGCCTCACCGAGTGCCTCAACTGCTCGCTGGTTTTGATAGACAACCTTTCCTTGGCGGTCACAGACTGTCATCGAGACCGCAACGTTCTCAAAAAAATCCTTCATCATAGTCTTTGGGTTATTTTCTCACAAATATAGTGATATTTGTGGCATTTACAGAGAAAATAGATTACTTTTGCGGCATGAAACAGCACTTTATACACATATTTCTCCTCATCACGCTCTGCGTCGGCATCCACACAATGCCTGCCGCAGCGCAAGAGGTGGTGTGGGATATCGACTTCGACTTTCGTTTCGACAACCGCGAATATGGCGACCCAAGCAAGATGATTGTCCCCTCCTCCACCATTTTTGGGGCCAACATTCTACCCGAAGTTGGAGTGAGTTGGGGATATGGTCATTCGCTTATGATGGGTGCCAACCTCCACGCCGATATGGGCAGCGAGAAGTTCTTCGGCACTCCCGAGTTCATTGCCTACTACGATTTTTCGGAGCCCTCCTCGCGACTCAAGACCTCTCTCGGACTCTTTCCCCGCAGCAAGCTTTCGGGGCGCTATCCTCGTGCCACCTTCGATGAGATTTACGCCTTCTACCACCCCACCATTGAGGGTGCGTTGTTGCGTTATACGGGTTCGTTCTGGTTCACCGAGTTGGCGTGTGATTGGAACGGTCTGCGCTCCGCCACCCGTCGTGAGATGTTCACGCTGCTGGTGGCAGGCGAGGCCCACAAAAGCCTCTCCTATGCGGGCTACAACCTTATGCTCCACCACCACGCAGCAAGCGACACGGCGCGCGGAGTGGTCGATAACGGACTTCTTAACCTCTACATAGGTTTCGACTTCTCGTCGTTGTTCAACAACACCACACTCTCCTTCCAGGCCTCGTGGTTACAGTCCTACCAGAACGACCGCTACCACATCGGCACCCCAGTTATGCCGGGTGGCTACGAGCTGTCGCTCCACCTGCAGAGGGAGGATCTGGGTGTGAAGAACACCTTCTACAAGGGCAAAGACCTTATGCCCTACTGGAATCTCCCCTACGAGAATGCCGAGGGAGGTATCTATGGCTCTTCGCTCTACTCTGGCGACCCCTTCTACCGTGTGGGCGAAAAGGGATTCTACAACCGCCTGGAGCTCTTCTGGCAGCCCACCATTAAAGATGGTGTAACGCTGCGCTTCGGCTCCGTACACCACTACGACGGCGCACACTGGGGATGGCAGCAGGTCATCTCGCTCAAGGTGGATATCGGCAGTGGTATGTTCTCCAACAGACAATACAACAACAAACAGACAATATGGCTATAAAGAAAGTTTCGACACTTGTGCCCTTTGTGGCACTCCTGCTGACGGCCTGCACCACCCTCTTTGGCGACGATGCGCTGGGCGAGGGTAAGGTTGTGCTCAATGAGATTAACACCGAGCAAAAGTATATCGAGCTCTACAACGCCTCCGAGGAGGCTGTGGATTTGGGCGGCTGGACCATCATCAAGAATGGCGAGAGCCCTCTCGACAATGCCGAAGGCACCGCCCCCTACTACATTCCCGAGGGCACAATCCTCAAGGGCTACTCCTTTGCGGTACTCTCCTGCAAGGGCATAGAGAACACCTACCCCGGCCTTTCGCTTGGCACAAGCGACTCGGGCATTTCCGGCAAAAAATCCCTGCTGTTGGTGTTGGTAAACAAAGAGGGCGAGTATGTGGACCACTTTGTGAACTCGGCACGCAAGCCTGCGGGCGAGGCGGATGCGTGGGATGGCGATGTGGAGCACACCTTCACCGTTGCAGCCCGCATCGCCGACGGCCACAAATGGTGGGTGGTGGATACCGCAACCCCCGGCGTGAGCAATAGTGGCTCGGGCCTCTCCCCCTTCAACAACACCGAGGTTGTCTTTAAGGACGAGGAGAATGGTGGCAACAACGACGAGGGTGGCAACAACGGTGGTGGAGATAACCAGGAGGGCAATCCCGACATCGGCACCTCTTCGCTTGCCGAGGCTGTGAGCTATGTATGGAACGAGAACAATATGCCCCACATCACCCTCACGGTGAGCGAGGCAGAGTGGAATAATATGCTCAAGACCTTCGACCAGAACAACTCCACGAAGCAGTATTTCAAGGGCGATGTAACCTTCGACAACGGCACCGATGTATTCCACTTCAAGGAGGCCGGCTGGCGTTTGAGGGGCAACACTTCGCGCCGTCGTCCCGAGGGCAACGGTGGCGAGATGCACAATAGGGAGAATCCCGATTGGCACCACTTCCACACCCAAATCAACTTCCGCAAGTTCCACAAAGACTCCCAGCACACCATAGGTGGTGTGAGAAAGCTCCACCTCAAATGGTTCAAAGATGACCCGGCCTATGTGAGGGAGGTCTACTGCTACGACCTATTCCGTCGCTATGGCGTATGGACTGCCATCAATGACATCTACTGCCGTCTGTGGGTTCAGGTGGAGGGTGACCCCCAGCCCGCCTACTACGGCGTCTATGGTATGCTCGAGACTATCGACGACGAGTACCTCAAGGTGCGCAGCGACCGCTTTGGTGGCCACGAGGGCAACCTCTGGAAGTGTACCTACGGAGCCAAAGGACGCGCCGACCTGAAGGACTACAACGACGACAGGAAGTTTGGCCTCGACCAAGACACCGACGAGGAGTGGCCCTATGAGCTCAAGACCGAGCACAACTCCTTCTCCTCGGCCAAGTCGCAGCTCAAGGACTTTATGCGCAAACTCAACTCCAAGAGTGGCAACGACCTGCACGATTGGCTCGGTGAGGTGATTGACATTCCTCTCTTTTTGAAGACCTATGCGGTGAATGTTGTGGTTGGTATGTGGGACGACTATTGGAACAACTCCAACAACTATTACCTCTATTTTAATAGTGACGGCACCGAGGGCTACAAGGTATTCTTCATCCCCTACGACTACGACAACTCGCTGGGCACCACCAACCACTGCGGTGTGCAGAGCGACGCGGGCCGTCAGGATCCCCTCAAATGGGGCGACGGCAACCAGAACCCTCTGGTGGCAAAGATTCTCCAATTTGCCGACTATAAGGCACTCTATGTGGAGTACCTCAACGAGTTGATTGACCCCTCACGCGGCCTATTCGACTACAACTCGAGCTATATGCGCATCACCTCGTGGCAGTCGCGCATTGCCCCCTATGTGTCCAACGACACGGGTGAGGATATGGAGATTAAGGACCGCCCCGCAGGCTGGAGCTCCCACGGCGAATATCGCCTTTTGAAGAGCGACAACAACTTCTTCAAAATCAAGGCCTCGTCTATTCCCAGGCAGTAGTGCAGAAGGCAAGGCATAACACACAAAAAGGGACCCAAAGATGGGTCCCTTTTTGTGTGTTGAATGATAAATATACTCTCTACATTCGCTCGGGAACAGCAATGCCCATCAAGGCCATACCGCGGCCGATGGTGTCAGCAACCACAGCACTCAAAGCCACACGGAACTCCCTGACCTCGGCCCTCTCCTCGCGCAGGATGGAGTGGTCGTGGTAGTAGCTGTTGTACATCTTGGCAAGGTCGTAAACATAGGCACCAATCACGCTGGGCGAGTAGGTAGCACCTGCCTGAAGTACTGTCTGGGGGAAGTCGGCGAGGTATTTGATGAGCTCAACCTCCTCGGGAATGAGTGCGAGATTTGCGGCAATCCTGCCCTCCACGCCTGCCTCGGCAGCCTTACGCAATACGGAACGGATGCGGGCGTAGGTGTACTGAATGAAGGGACCGGTGTTGCCATTGAAATCGATACTCTCTCTGGGGTTGAAGGGCATAGTCTTCTTGGGGTCAACCTTGAGGATGAAGTATTTGAGTGCGCCAAGGCCAACGATGTGGGCAATCTCTGCCTGCTCCTCGGGAGTCATACCATCGAGTTTGCCGAGCTCCTCGCTCATCTCGCGTGCGGTGGTGACCATATCCTCAATCAAATCGTCGGCATCGACAACCGTACCCTCCCTCGACTTCATCTTGCCCTCGGGAAGCTCCACCATACCGTAGGAGAGGTGGAAAATGTCGTCGCTCCAAGCGTAGCCCATCTTCTTCAGAACAAGTTTAAGCACCTGGAAGTGGTAGTTCTGCTCGTTGCCGACAACATAGATGATACCATCGAGGCTCTCATCCCTCTGGCGCGAGAGTGCCGTGCCGAGGTCCTGGGTCATATAGACGCTGGTGCCATCGCCACGCAGCAGCAGTTTCTCATCGAGACCGTCACCCGTAAGGTCAATCCATACGGAGCCATCCTCGCGGCGGTAGAATACGCCCTTGTCGAGACCCTCTGCCACGATATCCTTACCCAAGAGGTAGGTCTGCGACTCGTAGTAAACCTTGTCGAAGGAAACGCCCATAGCCTTGTAGGTGGCATCGAAGCCCTCATACACCCAGCCGTTCATCCTCTCCCAGAGGCCATAAACCTCGGGGTCGTGGGCCTCCCACTTCTGGAGCATAGTGCGAGCCTCTTTCATAATGGGGGCCTCCTTCTTGGCCATCTCTTCGTCCATACCGCCCTCAACGAGAGCCTTCACCTCGGCCTTGTAGTGTTTGTCGAACTCGACATAGTACTTGCCCACCAGGTGGTCGCCCTTCATACCGCTCGACTCGGGAGTCTCACCCTCGCCGTAGCGCTGCCAAGCGAGCATACTCTTGCAGATGTGGATACCACGGTCGTTCACCAGATTGGCCTTGATTACTCGGTAGCCACACGCGTCGAGAATCTGTGCCACGGAGTAGCCCAGAAGGTTGTTTCGGATGTGTCCCAGGTGGAGGGGTTTATTGGTGTTGGGCGAGGAGTACTCCACCATCACAGTCTTTCCGTTGCGGGGAGCAACACCGAAGTTCTCGGCGGCAGCAATTTTACCAAACTCCTCGAGCCAGAAGTCGGCCTTAAGGGAGATATTCAGGAATCCCTTGATAGTATTGGTGCTCTCCACCAGAGGGCACTCGGCCATAAGGGCCTCGCCAATCTCGGCGGCGGTAGCATCGGGCGATTTGCGGCTGCGTTTAAGGAGGGGGAAGACTACAAGGGTGTAGTCGCCGGTGAACTCTTTACGAGTCTTCTGGAGCTGGAGCTGCAACCCTTCGAGGGGGCCGTAGAGCTTCTCAACAGTAGCCGTTACGGCGCTAAGAATTGTCTGTTCGATTGTCATTGCTATATACTATTTTTATATTTTTGCCTTGTTTAGAGCGCAAATATAACTATTTTTGGGGCAAAATTAGCATACAGTGAAGATTGGTAGTATAGATTTTGGCGAAAAGCCCATTTTTTTGGCACCTATGGAGGATGTCACCGACCCTTCGTTCCGCCAACTCTGCAAGGAGTTTGGGGCTGATATGGTGACCACCGAATTTGTTTCGTCCGATGGTTTGTTCCACGGCGCCGAGAAGACTTTTCGTAAGCTCAATGTTTCGGACGCCGAAAGGCCCGTGGCAATTCAGATTTACGGCCACCTGATTGAGCCTATGGTGGAGGCCGCAAAGCTGGCCGAGAGGGCGTGTCCCGATGTTATCGACATCAACTTCGGCTGCCCGATGAAGAAGATTGCCGGTCGCGGTGCGGGTAGCGGTATGATGAAGGATGTGCCCCTGATGGTGGAGATGACTCGCCAGATTGTCGAGGCCGTAAAGCTCCCCGTGACGGTCAAAACAAGGCTCGGTTGGGACGACGAAAATAAGAACATCGAGGAGATTGCCGAGAGGTTGCAGGATGTTGGTATTCAGGCGCTCACCATCCACGGCCGCACCCGAGCGCAGATGTACCGCGGAGAGGCCGATTGGACACTCATCGGCAAGGTCAAAAACAACCCCCGAATCCACATTCCCATCATCGGCAACGGCGATATCACCACCGCCGAGAGGGCTGCCGAGTGTTTCGACAGGTATGGTGTGGATGCGGTGATGATTGGCCGCGCGACCTACGGCCGACCTTGGATTTTCCGCGAGTGCAAGCACTTCATTGCCACAGGCGAAAGGATGCCCCAGCCCTCCGTGCCCGAGAGGGTGGCCATTGCCAAGCACCACTTGGACCTCTCGCTGGCAGCCAAGGGCGACTTTGTGGGCATTATCGAGATGCGCCGCCACTTCTCCAACTACTTCAAGGGCCTCCCCGACTTCAAGCAGACCCGAATGAAGCTTGTGACGAGCTACGACCCCGATGAGATTCGTTCACTGCTGGACTACACCGCCGAGCGCTGGGCCGACTACGACTTCTCGCAGGTCATCCCCGCCCCACTCTCGCACGACATTTAGGGACGCATATAAAACCAAAAAAAGCCACCTCGCAAAAGGTGGCTTTTTCATTATTTTTTGAAGGCGAAATAGACCGCCAGAAGTATCAGAACAAACGATATGACATAGTTCCAACGGAAGGTCTCGGTCTTAAAGAGCGCCAGGGCCAGAACGGTGAATACAACCAGCGAAATGCACTCCTGAATAATCTTCAGCTGAAAGAGCGAAAATGGGCCACCTCCGCCCACAAAACCAATCCTGTTGGCCGGTATGGTGAGGCAGTACTCAAAAAAGGCAATACCCCAGCTGAGCAGAATTATGACAAAGAGTGGGAATGGGTCTTTGCCACCATTCATATCCTTGAGTTTAAGGTTGCCATACCAAGCAAATGTCATAAAGACATTCGAAAGCACAAGCATACCGATTGTAATGAGTCCCTTCATCTGTTTTATCTATCTCTTTTGGGTTGAACTATCTGTTGTTTTTGAGGCTCTCCTTCCAAGCCATCGCGTCGTATTCGCGTTTGTGCTGTGGCGAGTAGAAGTGTCGGCCCTCAAGCCCTGCGGGCATAAACTCCTGCTCCACCCAATTACCCTCGTAGTCGTGGGCATACTTATACCCCTTACCGTAGCCCATCTGGTCCATCAGTTTGGTGGGCGCATTACGCAGGTGGAGAGGCACGGGGCGATTGCTTGTATCCTTACCCACAAAGGCCAAAGCCTCATTCACAGCCATATATGCCGAGTTGCTCTTGGGGCTCGTAGCCAAATAGATTGTGGCCTCCGCCAGCGGAATACGCGCCTCGGGCATACCGAGCTTATGCACCGCATCAAAGCAGGCATTGGCCAGCAAAAGCGCATTGGGATTGGCAAGTCCCACATCCTCCGAGGCCGAGATCACAAGTCGGCGGGCAATGAACTTCACATCCTCGCCACCGGCCAACATACGGGCCAGGTAGTAGATGGCCGCATCGGGGTCGCTGCCTCGTATGCTCTTGATGAAGGCCGAGATGATGTCGTAGTGTTGTTCGCCGCCCTTATCGTAGAGCGCAATGTTCTGTTGCAAACAATCCGTAACCCTCTGATCATCAATCACAATCTCACCCTCCGAGGCTCCGGCCATAATGTCGAGAATATTGAGCAATTTCCTCGCATCGCCGCCCGAGAACTCAAACAGCGCGTGGGTCTCCACAACCTTCACTCCCCTCTCCACGAGCTCCCTATCCTTCGTGATTGCTCTATCCAGAAGGGTTTGCAACTCCTGATTGTCCATAGCCTTCAGCACATAGACCTGACAGCGCGACAGAAGGGGCGTGATGACCTCAAAGGAGGGGTTTTCGGTGGTGGCACCTATAAGCGTAAAGACTCCCTGCTCAACTGCACCAAGCAGCGAGTCCTGTTGTGCCTTATTGAATCGGTGAATCTCGTCAATAAACAAAATGGGGGCAGCCTGCGAAAAGAAGCGGCACTTCTTTGCGGCCTCAATAACCTCCCTCACCTCCTTCACACCGCTGGCAATGGCCGAGAGAGTGAACATCTGGCGTCCCAGGGCAAGGGCCACAAGTTTGGCAAGGGTGGTCTTACCCACTCCGGGAGGGCCCCAAAGTATGAACGAAGGGATATTGCCACTCTCCACAAATCTGCGTATGACGCCATCCTCACCGACCAGATGGCTCTGACCGATGTACTCCTCAAGCGACTGTGGTCGCAGGCGTTCTGCAAGTGGTGTGCTGCTCATATCTCGATTTTCTGCGGAAGGGTTACAATCCGGAAAACTCTTGTCCCCTACTCCTCGCTGGTGGCGGGTGCGCTCTGCTCCTCGGTAGTGGGAGCGGTGGCAACCTCTTTAGCGGTGGGTTCCTCCTGATGATGCTCCTCTGCGGCAGGCTCGGTGGTCACTTCGCTCTGTGAAGCCTCAGCCTCCTCAACCACTTCGGGCTCGGGCTCGGGCTCGGGTGTAGGGGTTACGCTGATGAGTGTGATTGTATATGCCAAGGCCTGATTGGGGCCAACGATACCACCATAGATGCCGTGGCGACCATAGCCAAGGTGGGGAGGAATCCAGAGTTTTATAACACCGCCCTCGCCGATGAGCTTAATGCCCTCGGCAAAACCCTTAATACGCTGATTGAGCGCAAATTGCTCCGACTCATTGCGGTCAAAGGTGGAGTCAAAGACCGTACCGTTGCGCAACTTACCCTCGTAGTTAATCCTCACCAAATCCGTGTCGAGAACGGCTCGTTTGTTCCTATTTCCCGGAATCACAATCTCATACAACAAACCGCTGGCGGTGCGTTTCACACCCTCCTGTTTGGCAATATTCTCAAGGTATTCGTTTGCATTGACGAGCGCTTTCTGGGGGTTCACCTCATTGATGTAGGTCTGGAGATAGTTCCTCACGGTTCTCTGACCAAGGGCGCACTTACCCTCCAAATAGTCGTTCACACCTCGGAAGAAGAGTTCCAAATCGATGTCGTCCTCAAGAGTGTTGGTAATCTTGTGGAGCGAGAGTCCGAAGTCGCTTCCGAGCGCATAGGAGAGCGTATCCACATCACTCTTGAGCTGCACGGCCTTGTTGCTCTGTGCCACCACACCGGCGGCCGAGAGGAACAAAAGTGCAAGCAGGGTTACTATCGTGCGTTTCATCAATTATCGGGATTAAATGGTTTATCGCACAAAGATAGTAAAAAAATAATAGAGCGACCCAAATGTGGCCGCTCTATTTTTCACAACTCTATTTTTTTCGGAGTGAGGATAACTACTTCTTAGCCTGCTCTTTTTTAGCCTCCTCAATCCTCTTGAGCTCCTCCTCGGGAGTGGGGATAACCTCAACAACCTCTACGCGGAACTCGAGGCACTGGTTGGGACCGATGCCACCACGCTGCTGACCCCAGCGACCGTAAGCCAAGTTGGAGGGGATGTAGAGGATAATCTCACCACCCTCACCTACGAGTTTCACACCCTCGCTCCAGCCTTTGATAACCTGGTTGAGAGCAAACGATACGGTGTCGCCACGCTCATAGCTCGAGTCGAACACAACGCCATTGCGGAGTTTACCCTCGTAGCAAACCCTTACCTTGTCGGTATCGTGGATGGCCTTCTTCTCGGCGTCACCCTCGCGTACAACCTTGTAAACCAAGCCGCTCTCGGTCTTCTCTACGCCCGATTTCTTCTCCATATTGGCGAGGAACTCATTGGAAGCCTCAAGTGCTTTCTGGGGGTTCACAACATTCATATAGTTGCGGATGAAGGCGTCAATCTCCTGGGGCTCAGCCTCAATTTTACCAGCCATATGATCTTTCAAACCGGCAACGAAGAGATCCAAATCAACCTCACCCTCAACGGTGTTGATGAAATTCTCAACCGAAGCACCAAAGTTGGTACCCATAAAGTAGGAGAGGCTGTCGAGGTCGGTCTTAAGAGCTTGACCATTGCACGAAGTCATCGAAACAGCTGCCAAAACGGCTACTGCCAGAGTGAAAAATTTTTTCATAGTCTTTTCTGTTTTTATTGTTGTTATTTTAGTTAGTCTTTGGTTCTATGTGCCAAAAATCTTGCAAATATAACGCTATTAATTGGATTTTAGCGTAAGGCCGCACAATTTAAATAACATTCTGGCACCAACATTGGCATTCCACTCGCCATCCCTATCGCTCGGAGCCACCTCCACAAGGTCGAAACCGATAATGCGGCGGCCACTTCTTACGACCATTTCGAGCAGATACAAAGCCTCATTGAAGCTCAAACCGCCCGTAACAGGAGTACCCGTTCCGGGGCAATTCTCTGCAGCAAGGCCGTCAATATCGAAGCTCACATAGACCTTCTCGGGCAGCAGTTCCACAATCTTTCGGCACTGCTCCGCCCAAGTTGTGCCCTCAAACCTCTCACGCGAGAGCAGATAGTCGTCGAACTGCACAACCCTACCCTCGGAGGCCTTCACAAGAGCCACCTCATCGTCGCAGTAGTCGCGCACGCCAACCTGAACAATCCTCTTCACCGCCTCAACCTCCTGCAAGACATTGTACATAATCGAAGCGTGGGAGTAGCGGAAGCCCTCATAGGCCTCCCTGAGGTCGGCGTGGGCGTCGATGTGGAGGATACCCATCTCGGGATTCCTCTCGCCCAAGGCTTTGATGTAGCCAAGCGGGGTGCTATGGTCGCCACCCACAAGGCCCACAAGTTTACCCTTCTGGAGCAACTCGCTGGTCTGCTCATATATCTTGCAATTGGTCTCTGCCGAGCCCATATTAACCCTTGCACGGCGGGTGGAGAGCATTGAGGAGTCGAAGAAATTACCGCCCTCCTCCAAGAACTTTATAACCTTCTGGGCATCGCCCCTGAGGAGCGAATCGCCATCCTGAATGGAGTAGTCGATGGGGGCAGTGGCGATTCCCTTCCTCCACTCATCGGGGCTCACGGGGTCATAGAAGTCGAGCTGCGTGGAGGCCTTGATTATGGCGTCGGGGGCATAGCTCTGACCTCCGCCATAGGAGGCCGTTACACCCCAAGGTGCCGATACCAGAACGAGTTGCGCCTCTTCGGGGGTGAAAGGCATACCGAAATAGTTACCATTGTTGCACCCTACATCCGAAGGGTTATACTCTTTTTTACTATCTTTCGTGCTCATTTTTTCTAATTGTTTGTAAAAAATTACATTCTTTCATAAGTTTTACACAAATATACGCTCTTTTTTTGGTAAAAAGTTTTGTCGAAGCGTAAAAATTCTATATTTTTGTTCCACAAAGCAATGGTTGGCGCGAGGCAAAGAAATTTGCCGGGCGCAAATAGTTGTTTTAGTGATTCTTTCATAATCAGTATTTTAAGTTGGGGGGTTTGGGATACCGTGAGGTATCTCCCACTTTTTTATTGCCAGCGGCCATAGCCTCCAACTATAGTTTTGCCGATTAAAATTTGAGGTAGAAATCTCGGGTGAGAGCTCGATATTCGGGACTAAAATCCCCTCCGACGCTATGGATAGTGAGCTCCTCGCGCTGCAAAGCCGCAGGCCTGGGGCTATACTCCAGAAGGGAGCGCAACGGAGCCCCCGAGGGTTTGCTTCTCACATCCATTCGGCGCACCAGAAAGAGCCCCGCGCGTACGGCCGCAAGTGTCATATCGGCCACCGCATCGTAGGGAAGTATAAGGCTCACAACTCCATCCGTCGAGAGCAGTCGCGAGGCCGAGTGGGCCAAAGCCTCAAAGGTGAGCGTTGTGGTATGGCGTGCATTGGTGCGAGCCTCATTGGGCGAGAGGAGCGAATCGACAAAATAGGGGGGATTGGAGAGTATATGGTCGAAGGTCACATCTGGAGCAAACTCCTGAATAGCACAATTCTCAATGGTCACTCTCTCTCTCCACGGGGAGGAGGCAACATTCTCCCTTGCATCCATAAAGCTCTGGGGGTCAATCTCCACGCCCACAACACTACCACCCCACTCCTCGGAGCGTTGAGCCACCATAAGGGCTATAAGTCCCGTGCCGGCACCAATATCCAGAAATCGTTTTTGCGAGGGGTTGATATTGGCCCACGCACCAAGAAGGACACCATCGGTGCCCACCTTCATTGCCGAGCGTTGTTGCTCAATGGCGAACCTCTTGAATGTGAAACCACCCGCCATTGCTATACCATATCGCCATTAATACCCACACCGAAGAGTGCGTAGTCATATTTCACAGGGTCCCGAGGGTCGGCCTCGCGCAGATGTACCATAACCTCCTCCACAGCCTTCCAATCGTTCTGCCTGCGCTCCAAGAGTCCCAGCTGGCGAGAGATGTTGCCCGAGTGGAGGTCCAAAGGAAGGTAGAGTGCCGAAGCGGGTATTCGCCTCCAATAGCCGAAATCCACGCCGTGGACATCCTCCCTCACCATCCAACGAAGGTACATATTGAGTCTTTTGCAAGCCGCCCCTTTAGCAATTGACGAGAGGTGTTTTTCGCTGCGTGCAGGGTGGGAAAAATCGAAGAACTCACGGCGGAAGTTGGCCAGCACCACCCTCATATCGCCCGCCTCTTCATACTCACTCTGAAACCACTCGCCGAGCGAGCCACGCTGCTCGCAGATGCGCCTTAAGCCCCTTATGAAGCACTCCAAGTCGGTGCCGTTGAAGGTGCGATGGACATAGCTACCAAGCTCCTTGAGTTCCCTCTCCGAGGCCCCCATCACAAACTCATAGGGGCGCGAGTCGAGGTAGTCCATCATCCTGACGGCACTCTTTACAATAGCCTTGCGGTTGCCCCAGGCTATGGTGGCAGCCAAAAATCCGCTCACCTCCCTGTCGAGTTGCGAGGAGAAGGAGTGGGGAATGGATATGGGGTCGGCCTCGATGAAATCGGGGTTGTCGTAGCGGAGGTAGAGTTCCTCCAGGGTATCTTTCAGTTCGGGATTCAAGGCTGCGGTATCAACTAAACGGTTATAAGAACCATCCAACTCAAAGGGAAAAACTCTCCCCTCGGAGTCTAATTTTCGTCGTGTATCTCACCATCGATGATGGTAATCTTTCGGTCGCTCATCTGGGCCAGCGACTCATCGTGGGTGACCACAACAACGGTGAGCCCAAGTTTGTCGCGTAGCTCAAAGAAGAGGTTGTGAATCTCCGTACGATTGTGGCTATCGAGGTTACCCGAGGGCTCGTCGGCCAGCAGCAGGCGTGGCGAGTTAATCAGCGCACGCGCAATGGCAACCCTCTGTTGCTCACCACCCGAGAGTTCGGCAGGCTTGTGGCCCTTGCGCTCACCAAGCCCCACAAGTTCCAACAGCTGGTGGGCCCTACGCTCCACATCCTCTTTGGGACGCGAGGCGATATAGCCGGGGATGCATACATTCTCCAGGGCTGTGAACTCGGGCAACAGGTGGTGGAATTGAAACACCAGACCTATGCGTGTGGCCCTGAAGTCGGCCGCCGAGTCGCTCTTAAGGTCTGCAACGCCCACTCCATCGACCCACACCTCACCCTCGTCGAACTCGGAGAGGGCACCGATGGCGTGGAGCAGTGTGGTCTTTCCCGCACCGCTGGGGCCCACAATGGCCACAACCTCACCCTCCGCAATGGAGAGCGACACCCCCTTAAGCACCTCAAGGGAGCCGTAGCGTTTATGGAGATTTTCTATACGGATGATATCGTTTTTCATAGTCGGTAGATCTTTTCGTAGAGCGAGATGGTCTGTCGTGCGGCGAGCGTATCGTGGACTCGGAGTATGGATGCGCCCCTATCAAGGCAGGCCCAATGAAGGGCAGTCGTAGCCTCCAAAGCCTCCTCGGGAGTGATACCCAAGGCGCGACACATAAAACTCTTGCGCGAGATGCCAGCCAGGACGGGATAGCCCAAGGATACCACACGCTCCAATGATGCTATCAGCGCAAAATTCTGCTCCTCGGTCTTGGCAAAACCGATGCCGGGGTCGAGTATTATCTCACGCACACCCTTGGCCTCCAGGATGTCGGCACGACGAGCCAAGTGGTTTCGCACCTCCTCCACAACATCGGCATAGTTTGTGAGCATCTGCATAGTCTGGGGCGTGCCCCTCGAGTGCATAACAACCATCGGAGCCTCGTGGTGGGCCACAACCTCGGCCATCCGCGAATCTCTCTCGCCGCCGCTCACATCGTTGATTATCACATTCTCATACCTCTCCAGCACCGCCGCTGCAATCTCACTGCGGAAGGTGTCAATCGAGAGTGTCATATCAGGGGCCAGAGAGCGCACAATCTCTGCACCCACAAGTACCCTGCGACATTCCTCCTCAACCGCCACATCCTCGGCACCAGGGCGTGTGGAGTAACCCCCAATGTCGATGATGTCGGCACCCTCGCGGAGCATTCTCACCACGCGAGCGGCTATCTCCTCACGCTGATCCGCCCTACTCTCGGCAAAGAAGGAGTCGGGGGTGACATTGAGAATGGACATCACCTTGCGATGTGGATTTAATGGTTTCATAGAGTTCTTATTATGTGGTCAATTTCCTCAACTATAGGCCGCAGGTCGCGCCCGTCGGCCTCAACAACAATGTCGCCTCGCAGCCTCATCTGCTCGGCAGGCATCTGACGGGCAATGCGGCTTGCCACCTGCTCCCTTGAGGCCCCATCGCGCCTTACGCACCTCTCGATTCTCATCTCCAAAGGAGCATCCACCACCACCGACAAGTCGTAATGGCCCACAAGCGGCGAGGTGAACAGCAGGGCGCTCTCCAGAATAACATAGTCGTTCTGTTGAGCCTCGGCCCACTCCTCAAAGTCGGCCACCACCCTCGGATGCACAATGGCATTGAGTTGCTCCAAAACTGCCGGGTTACCGAAGGCAACAGAGGCAATCAGGGGGCGGTTGAGCCCCTCTGCGGTGTAGGCCTCGGGGCCAAACAGAGCAGTAATCTCTCTCACCACAGCCTCATTGGCATTCATAATATCCTTTGCCCTCCGGTCCGAATCGTAGATGGGCGCACCACCCACAGCCGCAAGAGCCCTACACACGGTACTCTTGCCGCTTCCGATACCTCCGGTTATTGCCACACGCCTCACAGCCACAGTCGAAGGGAAAAGTGTTTAGTCCTCCAAGTTGATATAGGGCATAGCACTCACAGAGAGCACCTTGAGATTGGCGTTGCGTACCGCAATGGCACTCTGCAACGACTCGGTGGTCACCCGATAGGTATCCGACACTCCCTCCACAGGAATCAACTCCAGGTCCGTGCGGCGCAGTTTTATCCTCTTGCGCTTGAAGTAGTGGGCCGAGATGATATTGTGACCCGTACCCTCCACTACGCAGGTTACGCGGTGGCGCTGTCCCTCAATCACAACCGAGATGGGCACCTCGGCAGTGTAGGTATATTGCAACTTGCCGCTATACCAGAAGATGAACGAAAGGAAAAGAGCAATCAGGAAGGCGGGCGTAATGCGCCTCTTAATACTGCCGGCAATTTCTTTGCTTCGATTTATGATTTTCTCTTTCATAGCCTACTTTGTTTCTTTAGAGTTGTTTGAGTGCCAAGCGAATCATAGCCTCCACCTCTGCCGAGGGATTCTCCTTGACCACCTTTTTGAGCACCTTCTCGCTGGAGGCCTTACTAAATCCGAGCATCATAAGAGCCTGTACAGCCTCCGCATAAGCCTCGTTGCCGCTGCTCATATTCTCCAGCACATCCTTCTGTGCCACAGCAGCACCCACGCCCACAACCTTATCCTTAATCTCAACAATGATTTTCTGTGCCGTCTTAAGGCCAAGACCCTTAACATTCTTGAGCAACACGGCATTCTCGGAGGAGATGATATTCGATAGCTCCTGTGGAGTGTAGGTCGAGAGAATCACTCGCGCCGTACCGCCACCAACACCCGACACACCAATCAGCAGACGGAAGAGCTCCCTCTCGGCCCTATCGGCAAAGCCGTAGAGAATCTCGGCATCCTCCCTAACTATGTGGTGGACATAGACCAGCGCCTCCTCGCGGCCCTCGAGTTGCGAGTAGGTTTGCAGAGAGATGGTCACAATATAACCCACACCGCCACACTCAATGACAGCATAGGTGGGCGTCAATTCCGCCACAAGTCCTCTTAAATAGTCGTACATTTTTGTCTAAAACAGTTATTAATGTACAAAAATAATAAAAAGAGGTGAGTTTTCGTGCGAATCCTACGAAAATTTGTATATTTGCGCTTTAGAAAATCATAAATTAAATTAACCATAAGAAAAGACAATGAAAAAAATTCTCATCGCAGTCGCAGCCCTCGCATTGGGTTTCACCGCTTGTGACAATGCTGGCAAAACTACCGAGCCCGCAACCGGCGCCGACAGCATCGCAACAACCGGCAAAATCGCCTACTTCTACATCGATCAGGTTGTAGATGCCTACCAGTTTGCTAAAGACAAACAGGCCGAGTTCCAGAAGAAATATGACGACGCAACCAAGAAACTCTCCAACACCGAGAAGAGCATTCAGCGCGACCAGACCAAACTTCAGAAAGATGCTGTAGCACTTCAGGAGAAGAGGAGCAAAGTGCTCATCACCCAGTCTGACTATCAGGCCGAGATGGAGAAACTCAACGCCAAGGACCAGAAAATCCAGCAACGCATCGCCAACTATCAGGCCGAGTTGCAGAAAGTTCAGGGCGAGCTCGCCGAGGAGGAGATGGTCATGACCAATCAGATTATGTACAACATTACCGAGTATGTTAAGGCTCTCAATGCCGACTACCAGTTCGACATCGTACTGCAGAGCACCACTACCGGTGGCCCCATCATCAATGCCAACCCCGCTCTCGATTTGACCGCCGTGATCATTGAGGGCCTCAACAAGAACTACACCCCCGAGAAGAGCGAGTAATCCTCCCCTCTTAGAGGAGTTTGAAAATAGCAGTGGCGACCCGCAAAGGGTCGCCATTTTGCTTTAGGGTGAAATTTATTTTGCTTTAATAATAATAAGGTGTAATTTTGCCCCGCAGTTTTGCGTTAGACAAACAAAAACATAATAAGTTATGAAAAAACCAACACTCCTCGTTTTGGCAGCCGGTATGGCTTCGCGCTACGGCTCGCTCAAACAGATGGACGGCGTGGGCCCCGCAGGCGAGGCTATCATCGACTA
>JAZQZA010000067.1:0-2203 GCA_045633765.1 Tidjanibacter sp.
TAGGGGGCTGCAACCTCAACGCCATCGGCACTCTCATATCCAAATCGACCTCTCCCACCGAACAGCAAAGGCGACTTCGCTGCATCCTCTCGGCTGCCGAGTATCACGGCTCCACAACTCTCTCCGTCCTCTGCTCGGCACTCATCAATAGAGCCTCCGACACCGCCATGCTCTCCGCCATACGCGCCCTCTCACAGGAGCGTTTTGCGCCGCTGGATATTCTCCCCTCACTCCTCGAAAGCCGTCAGGAAGAGAATGCCACCCCCGCCACCTACATTCCCAACCCTCCGAGCGAAACACACACCACCATCGACTTTTCTCTCTGCGAGCGTGTAGAGGTGGCAAGCGACAACATTGTGCGCTACAAGCGAGGTGGCCATTGGGGCTACGCCTACTGCAACGGCGAGGCAATAGTCATTGAGCGTGAGGTGGTTGCCGCCTACGACTTTGTCGAGGGGCGAGCCGTCATACGCACTCCGCGTGGCTATGGGTTGGTGGATACCTCGGGGCGAATGGTGATGAACGATGTGTGGGAGCAGATGGCCTGGTATGGCGATGAGAATGTGGCTGTGGCGGCCGACCAGAGGGGGCGTTGGCACATCTACGACCGTATGGGAAGACAGCTCTCCACGGTGGCGTGCGATTGGATGGGCGATGCGAGCGAGGGATTTGTAGTGGCACGCAAGGGTGGCCTTTTCGCCTACTTCGACACCGCAGGCAAGCGCCACACCGACTTCATCTACGACGAGGCTTTCTCCTTCTCGGGCGGCCGAGCGCTCGTTAGACGCAAGGGCGGCCCCTACTTCCACATCGACACCTCCTTCCACCGCATAGTGGAGTAACACCCATAAAAACAGACAGCAAGGCGGCCCTCTCCGTTTGGAGCGGGCCGCCTTGCATTATTTATCACACGCATCTTCTCTACCTTATGCGGTCGAGCGAGCGCACAAGCCTCTCGTCTTTCCAGATGCCCCTGATGGCCAACCACGCCAGGATGATGCAGACAACAGGGAAGAATGTGGGCGTTGCAATGGAGGCAACATTGGCGCCACCTGCGGCAGCAACCTCACGAGTTATACCGATGGAGTACCACACCGAGAAAATCTGTGCACCCACAAGCAAAACAATATCCACAACAAGGAGCCTAATCTGCAACAAGCGGTTCTTAAAGAGCCAAATGATTACGAATGTGAGCAGAGCGCAGAGGGCAAAAAGCACCCCTACCCACCAAAAATCAAAGGCAACAAGAGCTCCCTCCACGCCATTGGAGATATAGGTCGCCATCGGCACAAAGCAGAGGGTGGTCATAAGAGCCGTTATAATCAAAAGATAGAGTGTCTGAATTCGTTGTAACATAGGTTAAAAGCTGATATTATTTGGTTTTAATTTCCTCGTCAATAAAATAGTGGTTGCGCTCGGGTGCGTTGCGGTTGATCATCTCGCCCAAGAATCCGGCCAAGAAGAGAATGACACCCAAGAGAATGGCCACCAAACTCATATAGAATAGTGGCTGATTGGTCAGAGGCCTTGCAATGGTGAACTTCTCAATCACAATCCACACGATGGCCACAAAGCCCACCAGGAACATCAAAGTACCCGCACCGCCGAAGAAGTACATAGGCGAACGGCCATATTTCGACACGAACATTACGGTAATAAGGTCGAGGTATCCCTTGAGCAGTCGCTCCCAGCCATACTTCGACACGCCATAGCGGCGTGCATAGTGGGTTACCTCCTTCTCGCCAATGCGACCAAAGCCCGCCTTCTTTGCCAGGATGGGGATATAGCGGTGCATCTCGCCATAGACCTCAATGCTCTTAACGACCTTCTTGCGGTAAGCCTTAAGGCCACAGTTGAAGTCGTGGAGTTTAATGCCCGAAGCCCAACGGCAGGTGGCATTGAAGAGTTTGCTGGGCAGGGTTTTTGCCTTCGGGTCGTGGCGGCGGCGTTTCCAGCCCGAGACCATATCGTAGCCCTCCTCGGTAATCATCTTATAGAGGGAAGGAATCTCGTCGGGAGAGTCCTGAAGGTCGGCATCCATAGTGATAACCACATCGCCCTCGGCACGCTCGAAGCCACAGTAGAGTGCTGCGCTCTTGCCGTAGTTGGTGCGGAAGCGCACACCCTTCACTCGCGAGTCCTCCTTGGAGAGTTTCTCTATGACCGCCCACGAAGAGTCGGTGCTGCCATCGTCAATAAGGAT
>JAZQZA010000068.1:0-33391 GCA_045633765.1 Tidjanibacter sp.
CCGATGCAACTATCATATTGTCAATCTGCTGTGCAAATGCGCCAAGTACGGTTGCCGAGGCGTTGCGGGTTGCCGAGCCGGCAGCAATCTCAATCTTCGAGTAGTCAATCTCGGGAGTCTTACCGCTCAGGAAAAGATCCAACTTCTCTGCAAGTTCGGGGTTCTCCTCGCGCCACATCTTCTCAACCTCTTTTCTCTCTGCTGCCCAGGCGCGCAACTCCTCACGACGAGCGTCGTAGAGAGCCTTCACCTCGGGGAAAATCACGAAGGGATTCTCGGCGTCGCCACCCAGATTCTCGATGGAGCGCTTGGGGTCGGCACCTGCTGCCGAGATGGGCTGACCGTGGGTCGAAATCTTGTTCTCGAAGCTGCCACCCTCGGCATCACGAGCACCAAGACCCATAAGGGTTTTGCCGATGATGATTGTGGGCCTCTCGCTCTCTTTGAGGGCCTCGTTGAGGGTGTTGCGGATCTCCTCTGCGGAGTTGCCGTCGCACTCCAGAACATTCCAGTTCCAAGCCTTGTATTTGGCTGCAATATCCTCTGTGTCAACATCCTCTACGGTTGTCGAGAGCTGGATGTTGTTCGAGTCGTAGAACATAATGAGGTTCGCCAGGCCGAGGTGACCTGCGATGCGGCCCACACCCTGCGAAATCTCCTCCTCCACGGCGCCGTCCGAGATGTAGACATAGGTTTTGTGGGCGGTCCACTCACCAAAGCGTGCAGCAAGGAAACGCTCTGCCATAGCAGCACCAACAGCCATTGCGTGGCCCTGACCAAGAGGACCCGAGGTGTTCTCAATGGCGTGAGTGAGGTCCCTCTCGGGGTGGCCGGGAGTCACGCTGCCCCACTGGCGGAACGACTTGAGCTCCTCCATAGGCATAATGTCGGCCAGAGCCAAGACGCCATAGAGCATAGGCGACATATGGCCGGGGTCGAGGAAGAGCCTGTCACGGAAGGGGTAGGCGTAGTTGTCGGGGTCGTAGCGAAGGAACTCCGAGTAGAGTACATTGATGAAATCGGCACCACCCATAGCACCTCCGGGGTGTCCCGATTTGGCCTTTTCAACCATCGAGAGTGCGAGGATGCGGATGTTGTCGGCTGCTTTGCGCGCGATTTTGTTGTTCATAGGTTTTTGGAATTATTAGTTTGTATTTTGTTGTTTTCGTCTTTGTGACAATCCAATTAATCCACAAATATAATATTTTGTGCTCGCTTTTCAAAACTATGATGCATTTTCTTTGCTTGGATGTCCGGTTTTTCTTGCTTGGTGGCTAAAGTGTGGTTTTTATCGCTCTGTAGGGAAAATATTTTTCAGTGAGGAGTTGGAAGTTTGATAAAAATTATGTACTTTTACAATCTAAAGTGGGGATTATTTTTAGGTCCTTCGCGAGCCTTTTGGGCTAAATGTTTGAGGCTGTTGTGGTTACCTCTTTGGAGGTGGTTTTGGAGGCTGTTTGGCGCTGTTGCCGAAGGCGGAGAAAACGGGCCGGCGGCGAGCAAGAAAGCCGAGAGGAGAGAAGATTTTTGTTACGAAATATACAAATTATAATATATGAGATGTAAAGAGTCCTGCCCGTTTGGGGCGGGAAAAGAGGAAGAGAGAGGAAATAACAGATCAAAAACAAACTAACTAAAAACTTTTATTAACAAACTAAAAACAAAATCGTATGAGAAAAATTGTACTATCAATTTTTGCAGTCTTGATGCTCTGCGCTAGCGCGGTTGCTCAAGGTCAGCGAATTACCGGTACAGTTAGCGACGAGTCGGGTCTTCCCGTTATCGGCGCTGTTGTAGAGGTAGTCGGTACAAGCCCAGTAGTGGCTGCACTCACTGACATCAATGGTGCGTACGAGATCAAAGCAGCTAAAGACGCTACTTTGTTGTTTACGTTCACCGGTTTGGCAGATCAGACTGTCGCAGTTGCTGGTCGCACAACCATCAATGTTGTAATGAAGGCAGATGCAACTCAGATTGAGGAGCTTGTAGTTGTTGGTTACGGTTCGGGCGTTGCTGCCAAGTCGCTTGTAGGTTCGGTTTCGAGCGTTAAGGGTGACAAGGTTGCAAGCACTCCCGTTGCAAACGTTGCCGACGTACTTCAGGGTAAGATCCCCGGTCTGCAGGTGTTTACCTCGTCGGGTGAGCCTACTGCAGCTTCGACTATGAAGATGCGTGGTACTGCTTCGTTTGAGGGTAGCTCCGCACCTCTGATCGTTCTTGATGGTGTTCAGGTATCGTCGGCAGTTCTCAACAACCTTAACTCGAATGATATCGAGAGCGTTGTTCTGCTGAAAGATGCTGCTTCGACCGCTATCTACGGTTCGCGTGCTGCTGGTGGTGTTATGTATGTAACTACCAAGAAGGGTTCGGCTGCCAAGTCGCTCGTTCAGGTTCGTATGCAGGGTGGTTTCTCGGCAATGATCGAGAACAAAGCCTTCGAGCTTATGACCTCCGAGGAGCAGATGTGGTTTGAGGAGTTGGTTTATCCCCACCTCACCATCAACGGTGGCGACGCTGAGAAGTGGAACGCAAGGAAGAAATGGATCAAAGAGAACGGCTACAACTTCGATTGGAAGAGCTACGCTTACCAGAGCAACGCTCCTGTTGTAAGTGCAGACGCTTCGATCACCGGTTCGTCGAATGGTATCAACTACTACATTTCGGCTGGTTACCTCGATACCGAGGGTATCGCACCCCGTTCGGGCAACACCCGTTACTCGTTCCGTACCAATGTTGATGCACAGGTTAAACCTTGGTTGAAAGTTGGTGCAAACGTGAATATGAGCTACTCGGAGTACCAGACTGCAGTTACCGGTTGGTATGTTCAGTCGGTTGACGGTCTTGTATATGGTCAGGCTCCCTACAACGCTCCCTATGAGGAGATTTGGAACGAGAAGACCGGTGCATTTGAGGGCTTCGATTTCGAGAAAGAGCTCGATAAATTCCACTGGGCTGGCGATATGTACAACCCCTACTACTACTACGAGAAATTCCCCACCTCGAACAACTCGATCCGTATGTCGGGTAACATCTATCAGGAGATTAAACCCTTCGAGGGCTTCACTCTGAGGGCTGTTCAGGCACTCGATGGTTCGATCACTCGTGGTTCTTCGTGGAGGCTTCCTTCCTACGCAGGTGCACTTGCAAACGGTCAGAGGGCAGAGAGCTATAGCCGCTACTATCAGCTCACTTCGACCAACACCGCAGAGTACAAATTCTCGATTGATGATATTCACAATGTAGTTGTTCTGGCTGGTCACGAGTCGAACGTTGCAGAGAGCGATGGCTTCGGCGCAAACATCTCTGGTATCACCGACGACCGTATGACTATGATGGGTGCTGGTGTTGCAGAGACTGCTGCTATCTCGAGCCACTCGAAAGTTGAGGAGGTTTACAACTCGTTCTTCGGCCGTGCATCGTACAACTACGATGGTAAATATCACATCGACGGTTCGATCCGTACTGATGGTGCTTCGATGTTTGGTTCCGATGTTCGTTGGGGTACCTTCTGGAGCTTGGGTGGTATGTGGAACGTTAAGTCGGAGGAGTTTATGCTTCCCTACGATTTCATTAACGATCTCCGCGTGAAACTCAGCTACGGTACTACCGGTAACACTTCGGGTCTTGGTAGCTACGGTGCTCTTGGTCTGGTTGGTTCTGGTCCTCAGTACAATGGCGTTTCCGGTACCGGTATTGGTCAGATGTCCAACGCTGGTCTTACCTGGGAGACCATCCACACTTTGAACTTCGGTATTTCGACTCGTTTGTTCAACCGTATGAGCATCGACTTCGATGTTTACAACCGTATCACTTCGGATATGCTTATGCAGATTCCTTACTCGGCAACCACCGGTTACGATAAGGGTTGGGGTAACGTAGGTAAGATGCGCAACAGTGGTGTTGAGCTTCAGTTCAGCTACGACCTCGTTCAGACCCAGAATGCTCTTTGGACCGTTTATGGCAACGTTGCATACAACGACAACGAGATTCTTGCTCTCTACGGCGACACCGAGGACTATGTTGACGGTGCAACCGGTCTGCGTTACGCAGTGGGCCACTCTGTAGGTGAGTTCACCGGCGGTATCTTCGCAGGTGTTGATCCTCGTGATGGTAACCCTATGTGGTATGATATGGATGGCAACAAGACCAAAGCTTGGTCGGATAGCTACAACCACTGGTATGGTAGGAGCTACAACGCCGATTGGTCGGGTGGTTTCGGTACCAGCTTGATGATTGGTAACCTCCAGGTGAGCGCCGACTTCTCGTGGGTAGGTGAGCGCTGGATGTGGCTCAATGAGAAATTCTACACTGCAAATATGAACTTCGGTTCGGTTGGTCAGACTCGCTACGAGAAACGCCTGTTGAACTTCTGGCAGGAGCCCGGTCAGGAGACCGACATTCCCAAGGCAGGTACTACCTTCCAGTTTGACGATACTGCATATTCGAACGCAGCATTCTTGCGTCTGAAGAACCTGACCGTATCGTACAACATCCCCGGTGACGTATTCGGCAACGGTTCGTTCATCCAGGGCGCAAGGGTTTACGCAATTGGCCGTAACCTCTGGACTCTCACTAACTACCTCGGTTTCGATCCCGAGTACTTCGGTAATGGTTCGAAAGGTACCTATCCCGGCACTCGTCAGTATACCGTTGGTCTTGAGCTCTCGTTCTAACCTCTTAAAAAACGGATATGAATATGAAAAAGATAATTTTTATTGCGCTTAGCGCACTCGCAGCGTTGTTCGTATCGTGTGATATGGAGAAATATCCCTACAATGCTATCACAACTGATCAGTACAATCAGAACATCGACGACGCGATTAATATGAGTGTATCTATTTACACTCCCACCAAGAGCCTCTTCGGCGGTGGCCGTTGGGATATTGAGGAGATTCGTGGTGGTATGTTCAATGCGAAGGCAGACTTTGGTAACTACTTCGGTCTGTTCTACGCTTGGATTATGCAGACCAATGATCAGGATGCACAGTCGCTCTGGTATTCCGATTATGCTGTCATTGCAAGCCAGAACTACATTATTGACTCTTTCACTGCACTTGCAGAGAGCGGTAAGATTACCGTTAAGGAGGAGATTGAGCTTCTTAACAACTACATCGCAGAGGCACATATGACTCGCGCAATGGCTTACTGGGATTTGGTAACCAAATATTGCGTTGCTTACGATCCCGCAACCGCTGCTACCGAGCTTGGTCTTCCTTTGCAGCTTGAGTATGCTCCCACTTCGGATTCGTCGAAGTATCCCGGTCGTAACACCCTCGAGGAGACCTACAACCAGATCCTCCTCGACCTTGAGAAGGCCGCTACTATGACCACCGAGGGTACTCGCAGCTCGAACTACTGGACAGTTGACGCTGTTGCTGCTATGCGTGCACGTGTATGCTTGAATATGAAGAACTATGAGGAGGCTGCAACCCTCGCTCAGGGCCTCATCAACAGCGGCACCTACACCTTGGCACAGAGTCAGACCGAGATCGACAACCTCTGGTTCCACGACATCTCGAACGAGAATATCTTTATGGTTGCTGCCAGCCTTAACGATCCTTGTACTTCGACCGGTTCGTACTACATCTACGACAACGAGAAGCGCGATGGTTCGACCCCCAACTCGCAGTATCTGCCCAGCCAGACCCTTTTGGATCTCTATGGCGCTACCGACGAGGACAAGGCTAAAGACTACCGTTACAATGCTTACTTCGCAACTCGCGACCTCACCGTTGCCGGTGTTGGTACCGAGAGTCTGAAGATCTTCTGGAAATTCTCTGGTAACCCCGCTCTCCGTAGTGGTGCACAGCTCAACTATGTAAGTGCTGGTAAGCCCTTCCGTATCGCTGAGCAGTACCTTATCGCTGCAGAGGCTTGCGCACAGCTCAACCAGACCTCGACCGGTTTGCGTTACCTCAACGACCTCCGTCGTGCTCGTATCGCTGACTACACCGATCTTAACATCGCAGACGCTCGCGCCCTCCTCGATGAGGTTAAGGCAGAGTGGACCCGCGAGTTTGTTGGCGAGGGCTTCCGTATGATCAATATGAAGCGTTGGGGCGATACTATCAAGCGTGGTGAGTCGCAGAACTCGGCATACACTCGTCCCGGTGATAATTACGACGAGCTCGAGAAGGAGATCACCGATTCGCGTTGCGTATGGCCTATTCCCAAGACTGAGATTGATGCTAACCCCCAGATTAGGGATCAGCAGAACCCCCTGTACTAGTCTTTGAGTAACTGTAACAAACTTAAAAAAGAGAAAAAAGTATGAAATGTATTAAATATCTTGCAATGGTTCTCTTCGCAGGTGCTCTTTTGACATCGTGCGGTGAGGTGGAGAATGTAGGACAGACCACTGTCCAGTTCTCCAATGAGCAGGTTAAGTCCGGTTTTGGTGCGGGTACTCTGTATGTACCTCTGACCATCACTGCCGACAACTTCGACGCAGTGAACCTGTCGGATGTAAACGTTAAGATTAAAGTTGATGCAGCGTATACCAATGGTGACATTTATATCGGTAAAGAGGATGAGGATTTCCGCATCACTTCCTACGATATGGTATTCCGCAACAACTACGATGAGCCCGCAACCGAGGAGGAGAAGGCTGAGCCCTTCAAGAAACAGATTAAGGGTGTTGAGATTATGATTCTTAAGACCGACCTCGAGGTTATGGAGTTCAAGCTCGTTATTGAGAGCGCCAACACTACTCTTGGTACCCAGACCGAGTGCGTTGTACGCCTTGAGAAGGGCGCAACCGACCGTCTGTGTGGTGTCTACAAAGTAGAGGCTACTGTTGGTAGTCCCTTCGATGGTGCACTTACTCCTTCGTTCGATGTTCAGATTACCTGGAATGGTGAGTACAATTGCTTCGAGATCGCTCCCTTCGATGGTTGGAACTACTCGCCCATTTATGCTTACTGGGATGAGGAGAGCGAGTCGGTATATATGTTGCCCTTCGAGCCTCTGATGTGGTACTCCTCGGCAGATATGCTGATGTGCTACCAGATGTTCTTCACCGTTGAGAACAAGGCTGCAGTTCCTGCAAGCAAGAATGTTGTTCTCGATGTTGACATCGACAAGGGTATTATCAAATTCCCCGAGGACAAATACTTCGGCGTTTTGGTATTCTCCTGCGATGAGGGTTACAACCCCACCGGTCTTTATGGTCGCTTCACCAGCGCTTGCGCAGGTTATGTAATGACCAAAAAGTAGTCCAAACTACACAAACCGATAATTGAGAGGTGCGGCCAGATGGGCTGCACCTCCTTTTTTTGTGCTTTTGGGGTTGCTAATTGACGGAAAATTATTACCTTTGCGGACCGCAAATTGTGCGTATAGAGTGAGGAAATAGTAAACAAAACATAAAATATCACTATGAACATCATTAAAGAGGCTCGCGAAAATCAAACCGCGATTATCAAAATCACCGTTTCGGAGGCTGACTATGCAGCAGAGGTGGACAAAAAACTCCGTGAGTACAAACGCAAAGCCAATATCCCCGGCTTCCGCCCCGGTATGGTTCCTATGGGCATCATCAACAAGATGTACCGCAAAGGTGTAGTGGCCGAGACCGCCTATAAGATGGCTTCGGACAACTGCTTCACCTACATCGAGAAAGAGGGTATCGACTATATGGGCGATGTTATGCCCAGCGACGAGCAGGGTGCTTTCGACTTCGACAACAACACCGACCACGAGTTCATCTTCGAGGTAGGTTTGGCTCCCGTTGTTGATTTGGAGCTCACCGAGAAAGACAAGGTTACTCGCTACAAAATCAAAGTTGATGAGGAGATGCGCGAGGGTTACCGCAGCCAGTTCCTCCGCACCTACGGCCGTTTGGTAGATGTTGATGTTGTTGAGAAGGACGAGGCAGTTATGTGCACCCTCGACAACGGCGAGATTAAGACCGACGACGCTTATGTTGGCCTTATCAGTATGACCGACGAGGAGCGCAAACCCTACATCGGTAAGAAGGTTGGCGACCAGATGGTTGTTAATGTAAACGAGCTCTACAAGAGCGCACAGCAGAGGGCTTCGGTTCTCGGCGTTAAGGAGAACGAGCTTGAGGCTATCAAACCCGAGTTCAACCTCACCATCACCAAGATTCGCAAGTATGCTGATCCCGAGATGAACGAGGAGTTCTTCAAGATGGCTTTCCCCGCTGGCGATGTTAAGAGCGCCGAGGAGTTCGAGAAGATGATCGACAAGAAACTCGAGGCCGAGCTCAAGAAGGAGAGCGACTATGTATTCACCCAGACTCTCCGCGAGTACCTTCTGGAGAAGGCTGCTCTCACCCTGCCCGAGGACTTCCTCAAACGCTGGCTGCTCGCCATCAACGAGGGTAAGTTCACTATGGAGGAGATCGAGAAAGACTTCGCACCCTTCGCTGAGATGATGAGCTGGACCGCCATCCTCAAGTTCTTCGCCAAGAAACTCTCCGTAGAGGTTAAACCCGAGGATATGGAGGCAGAGGCTAAGGCTTACGCTGCTGCACAGTTCGCACAGTACGGTATGATGAACGTTGCCGACGAGATGCTCACCAACTACGCACAGCAGATTCTCTCGAACAAAGAGGAGTCCAACAAACTCATCGAGAAGGTATATGAGGCTAAGGTTATCGAGGCTGTAACTCCCCTTGTTAAGGTTTCCAACAAGAGTGTGACTATTGCAGAGCTCAACAAAATCCTCGCAAAGAAACAGAAATAACGGGCGCTTTTCGCACCAAACTTCAGAGAGCGAGTTCCTCACCTACGATAAGTAGGCTGCGGACTCGCTCCTTTGTTTGGCACAAAATTCCCTCCGTTATTTCTGTTTCTTTTTTTCAAAGGGGCCCGCTTTCTTGTGCGCCTTGTATTTATCTTGTTATTTGGTTTCTTTGGGGTTTTCAAGGGGTGTTTCGGTAGCACCACCCTCACTCGGAGTGCCCGAAGGCACCTGCGGGCTCGCTCCTTCTTTTGGCACAAAATTCCCTCGCTTATTTTGCTTTTTGCGTTCTTTGATTAAGCTGCGGAGCCGCCTTCTTCGCAAGCCTTGAAATTTCTCTTCTATTTTGCTCTCTTGCCCTCTTGGGGTAGAGTATAAAAAGCGATACGGAGTATCGCATTGAAAATTTTTGGGCGACTTTTTATAAAAAGTCGCAGAAAGGCGCGAATATTTAGTACCTTTGGGGTTTGATGGGTTATATTGTGGTGTAACCTTTGCAATAGAGAATTATAATAATAGGTATGCATATGAAAAACGAATTTCAGAAGTTTGCCCTCTCGGAGGGTATCTCTTCGCTCAATCTCCACCGCTACGCCTCCATCGTGGATGGCTATGTGTCGCCCACAATCATTGAGGAGCGTAGCCTTAATGTGGCACAGATGGATGTCTTCTCGAGGCTTATGATGGACCGCATCATCTTCCTCGGTGCCCCCATCAACGACGATGTTGCCAACATCATTCAGGCGCAGTTGCTCTTCCTTGAGACTGCCGACCCCGAGAGGGATATTCAGCTCTACATCAACTCGCCCGGTGGCGGTGTCTATGCAGGTATGGGTATCTACGACACAATGCAGCTCATCACGCCCGATGTGGCAACCATCTGTACGGGTATGGCGGCAAGTATGGCAGCTGTGTTGCTCACTGCGGGTGCCAATGGCAAACGCTCGGCGTTGCCCCACTCGAGGGTGATGATTCACCAGCCTATGGGTGGCGTGCAGGGTCAGGCCTCCGATATTGAGATTACCGCCCGTGAGATTCTCAGGCTCAAGGGCGAGCTCTACGACATCCTCGCCGACCACTCGGGACAGTCGAAGGAGAAGATTGAGGCCGACGCCGACCGCGACTATTGGATGAAGGCCGAGGAGGCAAAGGCTTATGGTCTTATTGATGAGGTGCTCAACAGGCGTAAAATTAAGTAGTAGAGGAGTGTATGGCAAATAGGAAAGATAATCACAATAACCACTCGGGAGCCGATTGCTGTTCGTTCTGTGGTCGCAGTGCTGCCGATGTGGGTATGCTCTTTGCGGGTATGAATGGAGCAACCATCTGCGACGAGTGCGTAGAGAGGGGCTTCGAGGTGCTGCAGGAGCAGAACACCAACAAGAGGCGCAAGGGCGGTAATGCCCAGCCGGCTCTCTCGCAGAGTGACCTTATGAAACCTCAGGAGATTAAGGCCTTCTTGGATAAGTATGTCATTGGCCAGGATGCGGCCAAGAAAACCCTTTCGGTGGCGGTCTATAACCACTACAAACGCCTTTTGGCAGCCGATGCCAAGAGGAGTGCTGTGGCAGGCAAGAAGCCCTCTCCCAACTCCGAGGCGGCTCTTGTGGATGATGTGGAGATTGAGAAGTCCAATATTATTATGGTGGGCGAGACGGGTACGGGTAAAACCCTGCTGGCCAGGACTATCGCTCGTCTGTTGAAGGTGCCCTTCACGATTGTGGATGCCACGGTGCTCACCGAGGCAGGCTATGTGGGTGAGGATGTGGAGAGTATCCTCTCACGCCTTTTGCAGGTTGCCGACTACAATGTGGAGGCGGCCGAGAGGGGCATCGTCTTCATCGATGAGGTTGATAAGATTGCCCGCAAGAGCGACAACCCCTCCATCACTCGTGATGTGAGTGGTGAGGGTGTGCAGCAGGCGCTTCTGAAAATTCTGGAGGGTACGACTGTGAATGTGCCCCCACAGGGCGGCCGCAAACACCCCGAACAGAAGTTTGTGCAGGTCAATACGAGCAACATTCTCTTCATCTGCGGCGGTGCTTTTGACGGCATTGAGAAGAAGATTAGCCAGAGGCTCAATACCCGCGTTGTGGGCTACAATCAGGGCGGCGTACAGCACCTGGACAAGAAGAACCTGATGCAGTACATCACGCCACAGGATTTGCGTGCCTTTGGTCTTATTCCCGAGCTCGTGGGCCGTGTTCCCGTGCTGACCTACCTCCAGCCGCTGGATAAGGCCATCCTCCGCCAGATTCTTACCGAGCCCAAGAACTCCATCATTCGCCAGTATGTGAAACTCTTCGAGTTGGATGGCGTAAAGATTGTCTTTGATGATGAGGTGCTGGACTACATTGTCGATAAGGCTGTGGAGTTCAAACTCGGCGCGAGGGGTTTGAGGAGTATCTGCGAGGCTATTGTTACGGATGCGATGTTCGACCTTCCCTCCGCGGGTCTCAAGGAGTTCACCGTGACTGTCGATTATGCCCGCCCAAGGGTAGATAAGATGCAGGTGCAGTAGCCTATATTATTATAAATAGGTATCAAAAGATGTGGGCTGACCCATTTAGGGGTCAGCCCACGCTTTATTAACAAACTAACTATTTCGTATGAGAGTGTGCAGGGCTACTCCTTCTTTGCCTTGAGAGCCCTAATGGTGCCGTCCCACTCGATGACATTGGTGGCCGAGGGGATGTGGACGACAACCCTGCGATTGGTCGCTACAACGAGTGTGTCACCCTCAATGCGCAACATCTCGGGAGTGATGCGGTAGTGCAGGAAGTAGATGTAGTTGTTGTCGCGGTGGTTGTCGGCCACATAGTCGTCATTGTCGCGCTCCATACGAATGACCTTTATCTCGGTCTTATCGAGCTGCTCCATTATGGGGCGCATCTCTTTGCGTGTGCGCTCGATTTGCCCCAGCCCGCTTAGAATCTGGGCTGCCAAGTAGAGGGTGAGCGTGACGGAGGTGGCCAGGAGTATTATGTTACTTGTTCTCATTGTTTTGCTGTTTTTTGTAGTTGGTATAAAGGGTTGTGAGCTCCTCGGCTGTGATGCCGAGGGTGGTCATACGACGGAAGAGGTTTTCGAGGTCGCCTTCGATGAACTCTCGGCGGCTCTCGGCGAGTGAGCGTGCGGCTGCCCCCTCGGCCACAAAGTAGCCTATGCCTCGCGAGGAGGTGATGATGCCGCCGGCCGATAGGGCCTCATAGGCACGCATCACCGTATTGGGGTTCACCTGTAACTCCACGGCAAGCTCCCTGACGGAGGGCACACGGTCGCCTTCGCGGAGGTGGCCTATGATTATGCGCTCCACGACGATGTCGTAGATGTGCTGATAGATGGGTTTGTTTGTTCCAAAGTCCATAGTGCGCCCTCCAAGGTTATTTGGTTTCGTACTCGCGGAATCTGAACCAAGCTGCAATAAGGAGAATTGCAGGAATGATTAGCGAGTGCCAAGCCTCGGGCCAGAAGATGCGCTCGGTGAAGAACTCAATCTGAGTATCACCCACCGTGTAGAGATGCTCCAGCGTGGATGTGAAGTGGGGGATGTTTATCTCGCCCACGCTTGTGCCATAGCCGTTGTGGAAGAGTATGATAGGCAGGAAGTGGAGCAGAAGTATAACGCCCCAGATGGCGAACATAGGCTTGGCTACATTGCCCTTGTGGGCCATTGTGCAGGCGAGGATGGACACAGCAAAAAACATAGCCGAGAGTTGTAGGAACTCCGTAAGACCGCAAAACCAGTGGCCAGCAATGTAGGAGTAACTGATCGAGACCTCGCAAGACTCGAAAGATTCGGGTGCTACAAGGCTTGCTGCAACCTCCATTATGCCAATGGACAGAGCGGAGAGCAGAAGTGTGTTGAGCGTGGCGAAGAGGAACTTCTCGCCCGTAGTGGCGGGCAGTGTGAAGGCCTCAACCTGCTTGCCCGTCTGATAGTAGTTGGAGAAACTATACTTGGCGGCCAAGATGGGCGTTACGAGCGATACGAAGAGTAGCGACGACTCAAAGGCGGCCATCGAGGGGAGCTCGGGCTCCAGTGCCCTCCATAGCGAGTAGGCCATAAAGAGCAGATAGATGCCGACATAGATCAGATAGCTCTGGCGATTCTCTGTGTAGTGCTTGCGAGCCAGGAGCGCCACGCGGCCGAGTGAGAATGATTGTGTTGCTTTCATAGTTGTGGGTTATTTAGTTGAGGGGTTTAGGATGCTTCTTATTTCTCTGGGCTTGAGGGTAGCCGCACCGAAGAGTAGTTCGATGTCGATGTTGCTCTCAGAGTTGGTGGTGTTGGGTGCCACTACTGCATAGCCGCCGAGTGCGGGCTGTGAGTAGAGTGCCCCCTCGGCCGAACTCTCCACCGAAAAGCGCAGTCGGCTCGATATCTCGTAGGTGGAGGCATCCACTACCACACCCTTTCTGTCCAGGATGATGATGTGGTCCAGGAGGTTCTCCACATCCTTCACCTGATGGGTGGAGATGATAACGGTGCGCTCCTCGGTGGCCCACTTTGCTACAAGTCGGCGGAAGACCTGCTTGGAGGTGATGTCAAGACCATTGGTGGGCTCGTCAAGGAGCAACAGAGGGGTGCTGCAGGCCATTGCAAAGGCGATGAGTACCTTTTTGCGCTGACCCATCGAAAGGGAGCCAAACTTCGCTGTGGTGTCCACCTGGAATTCGCCAACGGCCTCGCGGAAGAAGGCGTGGTCGAAGTCGGGGTAGAATGGGGCAGTGACCGATACCCACTTGTTGGCGCTGATGTTGGGGAGTGAGAACTCCTCGGGGAGGTAGGCAATCTCGGCGAGCATCGACTGCTTGCGCTCGTGGGCCTTGTGGCCCAATGTTGTTACACTACCCTCGGTTGGGCGCAATAGACCGCTCGAGAGTTTCAGAAGCGTACTCTTGCCAATGCCGTTGGCGCCGAGTAGCCCGCAGATGCGCCCCTTTTCGATGGAGAGCGACAGGTCGCGGAAGATTTGCTCTTTGCCGCGATAGCTGAATGTGAGATTCTTTGCTTTAATCATAAGTGTATGGGTGTATTAATAGATTAGTACACCACAAAGGTAGAGAAAAAATCCTATCCTCCAAATTTTTTTCGGTAGTTTTTTGCGTGGGAGTGGGGTAGAAAAAGACAAGGCTGTATTTTAATACAGCCTTGCGTGGCATGATTTTTTTGTTTGTTGTTGCTTTAGAAGCGATAGCCGAGGGTGAGGCCGATGGAGATGTAGCGATACTCGTCGGCCACACGGAAGATATCCTTCGAGCGGAATTGGTTCATATACCTTACATCGAGGAGCCAATTCTTATAGTCGGCACCGATGACGCCGGTCCAACCCCAAGGGTCGCGGCTGAGCATATCGGCCACAATGTTCTGGTAGGCGTTGTTGGTATCCTTGAAGGAGGTGTTGGCACTCTGATAGATGTTCACCGTATAGGTGGGACCCACGCCTACGCGCAGGTTGATACCGCTTTGGAGCTTGTAGCCACCACCAATCACCAGAGGGAAGGTGAAGTTGCCTGCCGAGGCGCTCTGACCTCCTCCGAAGTAGAAGTCCATATCCCACGAGGCGTCTAACTGGCCATAGAGCGAAAAACCCTTTTTCAGGGGGAGAATACCCCTCATATAGCCGCCCAGCTGGAGGCCTACATTGGGGCCGCCGAGGAGCGAGTGGAGAGCCTCGGTGTTGCTCACCAAGTGCTGATAGGGCATCGACAAGCCCACTTTGGGGCCGAAGATGAAGTTCTGCTGTCGAATCTCCTTGGCGCTCTTGCCGCTCTGTGCAAAGGTGGCGGTGGCGAGCACGAGGGCCAGAAGTGTGGTAATTATTCTTTTTGCCATAGTTGCAACTCTCTTTTATCGGTTAATCATCCAGCCACCAAAGGGCGAGGGGAGTGCCTCGATGGGGTTGGTAGCGCGGGTTTCGGTGGGGTAGTTGGTGTCGCTGAAGGTCATCGACTCGCTGTGCTCCATAGCGTCGTAGGTGCCCACTTTGCTTGTTGCCACATTGTTTTGGGCGTCGAACGAGTAGATGTCGAAACCGCAAGCGTTGTCGATTGATAGCAACAGACCTCGGTTGTTCTCCTCAATAGCCTCGGTGGTCATCACGATGGGCTCGGTGCCGTTTGCACCCGCACCATAAAGACGCAGAATCTCCTTCACCTTGCCCGACTTGTCGTAGGAGGCTGCCCAGATGGTGTCGTTCTGGAAAGCATTTACGGGCTCTTTGAGCTCCCATAGGATGTGGTCATAGTCGGTGCCATCGAAAGTGATGGTTCTCTCCTCGGGGTTGTAGATGCCGAGCAGGCGGGGGCGTGAGAGTCCGAAGAGCTCGGAGGCTACATACTCATACTTGCCCACCTTCTGCAGACGCATATAGAAACCACCCTTCTGTGGGTTGGTTGCCTCGGCGGGGGCGTTGTAGCGCGTATCGTAGTAGCCCACCCTCACAAGGGGAGCCTTCTCGTCGTCGGTGATGGTGAGGATAACCTTCTTTGTGGAGCCCATCTCTGTGCCTTCAACCTTGGTGAGCGAGAATTGGAAGGTGATGGTCTCGCCTTGGAGATAGTCGTTGTCTATGCTCTTGAAGGTTATGCGCTGGTTGTAGTTGTTGTATGTCACCTCCACATTTTCGATTTTGGCTGTGCGGTCACCGGTCTTTGTTACGGTGTAGTTCTTGTCCGTAACATCAAACTCAATAACATCATCCATTGTGAGCTCCTTGCCGAGATTATCTTTGCCGGTGAGCATTTCCACCTCCATATCGACCACTACGGGGTATTTGTAGGGGGTGTACATCAGATAGACCGACACATAACCATCCTCGGCGCCCTCGTCGCACTTGAACGAGGTGTTGCCGAACTCGAGGTCGGTGGCGTGTGGCTCGTCGCTGCAGGAGGCAAGCGAGAGGAGGCCCCAGAGGGCTACCACCATCCACAAAGCGTTATATCTTATTTTTGCCATAAGAGGTTTTTGTTATATTCGTGTTTTTGGATACTTATTTGGTGTTGTTGTCCTTTATGTGCGCGCGCAGTGCGCACACATTATGCAAAGGTAACGCATTTTTGGAGAAAATCGTACAACTATCTCTCCAAAAAGCAAAATTTTGTCGATTTTGTTCGCTGCTTGTCGGCTACTCGATGGCTGTGCAGTAGGTTTCGTAGAGCTCCATTACGCCGTTGGTGTAGGCGATGGTGATTTTGGCGTCGCGGAAGCGTCGCACCCTGCAATCATTCTCGGCAACCCACTCGGCGCTATTCATATTGAGGAACATCGCCGACACCTCCTCCCACGAGTGGGGGTTGCCGCCCGCCACCTCCACTAGGCGTTGGGCCTCCATTGTGCGTGTTATGCCACAGTTGTAGCTCGCAACCATAATGGCCATCTGGTCGTTGTTGGTGGGGAAGTCGCCGAAGCCGAGGGCTCGACTGCTACGGCGCAACAGTTTGGCCGCCAGAGTGATATTGGTATTTGGGTTGTTCAGGTCATACTCTCCCTCCAGGCGCAAATCCTCAATCACTACGGGGGTTACCTGCATAAGTCCCACGGCTCCTCGCTCGGAGACCTGATTGTTGCGGAAGCGTGATTCGTGGTAGGCCATAGCCGACATCAGTCGCCAATCTACACCCACCCGTTCGGATATCTGCTTGAGCTGTGTGTCCCAAACCGAGATACCGTCAATAACCCTCGTGGGACGATAGTTCAGGTGGGTGAAACGCTCGGCCACCGAGGTCTCACCGAAGTAGATATCGACCATTGTGGCATAGGCCTCCGTTGTCGAGAAGAGCTCCAGCGAGCGGTTGAACTCCTTTTGGGTATGTTTGTCGGCAAAGACCAGCAACACCTCATAGGGCTCCTCAATGGTACCCACAGTCTTCAGGTCGCGGTAGAGAAAACGGATGAGCTCGGCCTCGCTCGGCTCGCAGATGATGGCGTCGGCCTTGCCGGCAACCATCCTTTGGGCCATAGCTATACCCTTTATCTCGGTGGTGTCACACTTGGCTCCCATTTCGAGCAGCGAGTTGAAGGTGGGGGTGTGGTGGAATGAGATGTCCGAGAGTACTCTCTTGCCCTTCCAGGCCTCTGCCGAAGAGATGCCCTTGGCGCTGGAGGCCCAACGGGGCATTACAAGGATGTAGTTTGTGGTGTAAAGGCTCTCGATGTGGTAGCCCCTAAACTGCTTTTTGGCGTGGGCGGGTATTACGGCCAGGTCGGTGGTTCCCAGCCTTAACCCCTCAAGTAGGTTCTCTACGGGGATGTCTATGGTGATGTCGATGGTGTGGTCACACCTGACAGCCAGCGAGTCGGCCAGGTCGGCCACAAAACCATACCTCTCACCGCCTGCCACACACGAGCCTGCCACTTGGTCGGCCACCCCCATACGCCAATGTTTTGGGCGCGAGGAGTGACTCTCGGTGGTTTTGTCGGCTATGACTATGCCACAGATGATACCTACACACAGAAGTAGGATGGTTCGTATGGCGAGTCGTTTAGTCATCGAAATACCAGCATACACCCATCTTTATGAGTGCGCGGTTGTAGGGGTAGAAGGGAACACTGAAGGAGTCTTTGTAGTTGTCCAGGAGTCCCTCCGAGAGGTGTTGGTACTGAAGAAATATTCTCATTGTCTTCCACTTGGCCGTAAGGAAGGCGTTGGCGTAGGGGTAGTTGCCCACCAGCGCCTCATTCTGGTTGTGGAAAATCATAAGCGCGGGGTTGTAGACCTGCGCATAATAGGGGGTGTTGGCCCAGCAATCCACACCAATCTTGAGGGTGAGCACATCCTTGACGGGCTGGAAGGTGTAGTAGTAGGAGATGTGGCCCGCGAGTCTGGGCACGGGGAAGATATCCGAACTACTGTGCTGGAAGAGGATACGGTGGTCGAGGTGGAGTCCGCCGAGGGCGAAATTCTGCTCGAGGTAGATGGCCGACACGCTCTCAATGCCAATGCTTTGGGTGGGCATTGCGTCGGTGCCGTAGTATATAGGGTTGCCGATGATGGCCTGATTGACTCCGATTTTTGTTCCTGTCAGGGGGATGTCCAAGGTAACATCCAACTCCGTGATGTTCTGTCGCTGGAAGGAGTTCTCCCACACGAAGTGGTTGGAGAAGTAGTGCTCCTCCCAATATGAGGGGCTCTGGAGGTCATACTTGAGCGCTCCCGAGAGGGTTACGGGCAGATCCTTGATGAAGAATCTAAGGGCTGCATCGGCGTCGAAGTCGATATCTCCGGCTCTGTAACCCACCATATTAACCCTTGCTCTGCCGTGCCAGTCGAACCACTTGCCAATCTTACCCTGCGCATCGGCATAGAGGTAGAAGGTGTTGTATTTGTCGGCCTTGGTGCCCGAGAGGTAGCTGTCCATATGGAATTGGCGATACTCGTGGTGATCCCAGCCCACTCCGCCATCAATGGTGCCGATTACACCGTCGCGGTCGTAGGGTACAAACTGCACAAAGAGTCGGTTGGCAAGGAGCGACTCGGTGAGTGTGTCGTTTGTGGTGTTGGGGTCGATATACCAATTATCGTAGAAGTTGCGGGTTTCGATAACGCCGCCACGACGGTCGGTGATGTTGTAGGTTGTGCCCTTGCGCGTGTCGCTGTAGCGGCGGCCCCAACGGTTGTAAGTTATGGCGTGGCCGATGTGTAGGGCGGTGTGGTTGGCCATCGTGAAGTCGTCGTCGGTGAGCGCCGTGAAGGGTATGCCGTAGCTCTGCACTGCGTAGAGCGAGGTGTTGGTGGCTTTGTTGAGCGCGTCGGCCATCTTCATTGGAAGTCCCTGTGCCGACTCGTAGAGGGTGTCGCTCACGTGCCAAGCCTCCACCAAACCGCCGTTCTCCCTCTGGGAGATGGAGTTGGTAATCACTCCTGCGTGGAGCGAGTAGCGCTTGCCGGTGTGGGTGAGCGCTGCCGAGAAGTCCTGCACCTTGCCTCGCTGCCAGGTGTAGATGCCTCGGGAGTGGTAGTTGTTGTAGCGCACATTGAAGCCCGTTGAGGGGGTGATGTTCTGTGCGTGCAGAATCTCGAGTTTGTCCTCCGCATAGCGCTTCTGACCTGCCGTCTGATAGGCAAGCGAGGTGTAGGGGCGCTTGTTGTTGTAGTGGGGAGCGTTCTCAATGGTGAAGAGGTAGGCGTAGTATGCCTTTGTGTAGTCGAAGTTGTTGCCTCGTGGGCGTCGGAAGAAGTTCAGGGGTGTGGATACACCGCCCAGAATGCCGACATTGGCATCGCCCACATCCTCCCTTTGGAATGGATAGTCGCGGTTAAACTCGCCCAGAAGTGTATCTACGGGCATCATATGCACGTGGTTGGTGTAGGTGTCGGCCACCCATTTGAAGTGCTTCTGATAGCGTATGCTATCGTTGAAGAAGTAGGACTCGAGGGGCATAATCTCCTTGACTTTCACCGAGTCGGTCTGCTCCTGCTTCTCTATGGGGTTGCCGTTTTCGTCAAACTCCTGCTCTTGAGAGTATGGGTTGTTGGTCTGCATTGCGGCGGCGAGTGCGGCGCTATCGTTGCGTCCAAGATCTCCGTTGGTTATGTATTGTGCGTGCAGACGGGTTGTGGTGCCGAGCAGCGCCACGAGCAATATGGAAAGTATGTAGATAGTTTTTTTCACCGTTTTATGCCCTCCTCTCTCTGTTGGTTTTGATGGTTGAGGTAAGTTGGATTATCAGCGAGGTGAGGATGTAGAGCAGAATGACCACCCAGAGGGTGCCCACACCTCCCACGATGAAGCAGGTGAGTGCCAGCGTCGCAAAGCCGAGCCTTACGGCATTCTCCTTGAGCGCAAAGGTTTTGAACTTGAAGGAGAACATCTTTAGGGGAGAGATGAGCAGCCACGCACCAACGACACTGATGGCGAGTATATGGCTGGGAGAGAGCACAATGGAGCCCGTCTGCATAGCCCACGCCAAGGAGCCTATGGCGATGGCAAGTGCGGGGGTGGGAAGGCCGATGAAACTCTCTTTCTGCTCGTCGTCGATGTTGAAGCGAGCCAAGCGCAGAGCCGAGCAGAGTGCCACGCCGAGGCATATCAACCACCACCAACCCTCGCCTTGTGCGTCGTTGAACATTGCAACAAGCACCACCGAAGGGGTCACTCCGAAACTCACCATATCGGCCAGCGAGTCGAGCTGCACGCCGAGGGGGGAGTATTGTCCCGTGAGCCTTGCCGCGAAGCCATCGAGGAAGTCGAAGATAGCCGAGGCGAGGGTGAAGAGGATGGGGAGTGTGAGGGGAGCCTCTGCGGGTGACCAGATGTGTGAAATGGCCAGCAGTGTGGCCACCACGCCACACAAAAGGTTGCAGAGGGTGAGAATATTTGGCAGTGTGAAATACTTTATTTTCATCTTTTCGCGTTCTAAAACTGAATACTTCTAAATAAAAGTGGTATAATAATTGGCAAAGGTAGTAAAATTTCGTACTTTTGTCCAATAGTAACCGAGGGAAGTTGTGCAAAAATAACGCACTCCCTCCAAAAAGATTGCATTAGCGATGAATAACAACCAATTTTGTGTGATTATGGCGGGCGGAGTCGGTAGCCGATTCTGGCCCATAAGCCGCCATTCAAGGCCAAAACAGTTTCTCGATGTGCTCGGCACGGGCAAGAGTCTGCTCAGGGCAACCTTCGAGCGCTTTGCAAACATCATCCCCGTTGGGAATATCCTGGTGGCCACCAATACGGCCTACCGTGATATGGTCTTGGAGGAGATTCCCGAGATTGCCCCTTCGCAGGTGTTGTGTGAGCCCGTGGGCAGGAATACGGCCCCTTGTGTGGCCTATGCGGCTATGCACATCCGCAGTCTTAACCCTGCGGCCACAATGGTTGTGAGCCCTTCGGACCACCTTATCCTCAATGAGCACCACTTCTGCGAGGTTATCCAGCAGTGTCTGGACTTTATCGATGAGAAGCCCGACACGCTGCTCACCATCGGTCTAGAGCCCACGCGCCCCGAGACGGGATATGGTTATATTCAGGTGAGCAAGAAGGTTACCCACGGCAAGTTCAATAAGGTTAAAACCTTCACAGAGAAGCCCAATGCGGAGTTGGCGAAGGTATTCGTGGATAGCGGTGAGTACTTCTGGAACTCGGGTATTTTCGCTTGGAGTGTCACCACAATTCTTGAGGCCTTCAAGGAGCATCAGAGCGAGACCTACGAGATTTTGGACTCCATCCGTGAGGCCTACGGAACTCCCGACGAGCAGGCCGCCATTGATAGGGTATATCCCGAGTGTGGAGGTATCTCGGTGGATTACGGCATTATGGAGCGTTCGTCGAATGTGTGGGTGCGTTGCAGCGACTTCGGTTGGAGCGATTTGGGCACCTGGGGCTCCATCTACCAACACTCCACCAAGGATGAGCAGGGCAATACGCTCCGTATGGGCACCTTCACCTTCGATACGGAAAACTGCATCGTAAAACTCCCCTCGGGCAAGATTGCCGTTCTTGAGGGGCTCAAGGACTACATTGTGGTCGATACGGAGGATGTGCTGATGGTCTGCCCGAGAAAGGCCGAGCAACACATCAAACGCTTCATTGAGAATGTCAAATTCGAGACGGGCGAAAAACATATTTAGTGAGTCAAACGGAAGATGATAAAAGGAGAAATCGTAGAGAGATTATATGACCTTTTCTGCGCCTCGAGTGGGGTGCAGACCGATAGCCGCAAGGTGCAAAAGGGCGAGATGTTCTTTGCCCTGAGGGGTGACAATTTCGATGGTAACCGCTATGCTGCAAAGGCGCTCGAGGCGGGCGCAGTGGTGGCTGTTGTGGATGACGCACAAGTAGCTCTGGATGAGCGCTATGTGGTGGTTGATAATGTGCTGGAGGCTCTTCAGGGGCTTGCCCATCGCCACCGTCAGGAGTTCACCTTTCCGGTGCTTGCCATCACGGGTACCAACGGCAAAACCACAACCAAGGAGTTGGTGGCTGCGGTGCTGTCGAGAAAGTATCGCACCTGCTTCACGCAGGGTAATCTGAACAACCATATCGGCGTGCCCCTAACGCTGCTTTCGATACCCTCGGATGCCGAGTTTGCGATTGTGGAAATGGGTGCAAGTGCGCAGGGTGAGATTGCTTTGCTGGCCTCGATTGCGGCACCAGGCTATGGACTTATAACCAACATCGGCAGGGCCCATCTGGAGGGCTTTGGTGGTGTGGCGGGAATCCGCAAAGGTAAGGGCGAACTCTATGACTTCTTGGCTGCCGGCAAGGGAGTTGCACTCTTTAGGGAGGACGATGAGGTCTTGTGCGAAATGGTGGCCGAAAGAGAGGGCCTGAAGGCCGAGGGTTACCGAAGCTCGCTGGCCGAGGGTTACCAGAGCAACCTTGTGGGCGACTACAACCGATTCAATATTGCTGCAGCCGTGGCTGTGGGGCGCTATTTTGGCGTTGAGGAGAGAGAAATCAGGGCCGCCATTGCGGAGTATGTGCCCTCCAATAACCGCTCGCAGTCGATGACTACCTCGCGCAATTTGCTGACTGTGGATTGCTACAATGCCAACCCTTCGAGTATGGCGGCAGCCATCGCCAACCACCTTGCCACCACCCACGCCGATTATGGCCGTAAGGTGCTGATTCTTGGCGATATGCTGGAACTTGGTGAGTGGAGCCGCGAGGAGCATTGCAGAGTGCTTGGTGAGGCTCTTGGAGGCGATGCCGACCTGGTTGTTGTCGTGGGCCGAAACTTCTGCAGTGCGGCAGAGGAGAGTGACCTTGAGGTGGAGCGTTTTGGCTCTGCCGAGGAGGCCTGTGAGTGGCTGCAAAGAGAGCCCCTTGAGGGTGCTTTTGTGCTGGTTAAGGGTTCGCGCGGAGTGGGCCTTGAGAGGCTCATCCCACTTTTGTAGTGCGGCAATAACGAGTTTGAGAAATATAATTTGCGGAGCTATCCTTTTGGCGGGTAGCTCCGCTTTTTTTGCTTTTCTCTCTCCTTGTGGGCCGAAAAACTCTCCCTAAAGTGGCTTTTTTGCCCCTTTAGGGGTAAAAAACTGCCGCAACCTTTGTTTTTTGAAGGGCAAATTAATACATTTGCGTTGTTAAATATGCCCACTGTTTTTTAGAGAAACCCTTTGAGAGAGAGTATGAAGATTCAATCCTCTGTTGTTGTGAGAGTTATCAGACGAGTGCTGATGTGCTGTGCTGTGCTTTTGTGTGCGGCGCAGAGCTTCGCACAGTCCTATGAGCTCCGCCCTCTGAAGGGTAAGAGGCTCGAGGGTGAGATTACCCCCATCGAGCGCCGAGGGTTGTGGGGCTACGCCAACGAAAAGGACAAAATCGTCATTAAGGCCATATTCTCGCAAGTTGAGCCCTTCGTAGAGGGGGTGGCTCGTGTGGAGTTCGGCTCCAAGTGGGGTATCCTCAAAAGGGATGCAACCTACCTCTTTGAGCCACAGTACGACTCCATCTGTCCCTTTGTCGGGGATGTTGCCTGGGTGCTCGACGGCGAGAAGTGGGGAGTTGTGAATCGCGAGGGCAGGGTTGTCTTTGAGCCCCAATTTACCTCGGCCGAGGAGTTTAGGCGTGGCAAGGCGTGGGTTGAGAGTGACGAATTGTGGGGCCTTATCGATACCTCGGGTAGGGTGATTCTTCAGCCTCAGCTCTACGAACAACCCATCTTTGAGAACGATCTGTGCTGGGGCAATTGGGCCGACGGCTGGGGCCTTATCTCCTACGATGGCGAGGTTTTGTTCCCCGCCAAGCTGGCAAATGCACCCACCTTCAAGAATGGTGTCTGCTGGACCTATTGGGACGGCGGCTGGGGTGCTATTGATGTCAAGGGCCGAGTGATTTTTGAGCCCATAATCGAGGAACTCGAGGAGTTTGTCGATGGCAATGCGTGGGCGAGCTGGGGCGGCAGTTGGGGCGTGATTTCCGAGCGCGGAGAGATTGTCTTTGAGCCCGTGCTGGATAACCGCCCGAGTTTTCAGGGCGTGGTGTCGTGGAGCTCGTGGAATGGCCGCTGGGGTGCAGTTAAGCGCGATGGTGAGGTGGTTATGGATGCGGTTTTGTATGAAAAACCCCTCTTCGACGAGCAGGGCATTGCTTGGATTAGTAACGGTATAAATTGGGGCGCCATACGCTCAAATGGTAGCGTGGTGTTTGATTTTGTGATTGAGGAGCGCCCGATTTTCGATAGCGATGGTGTGGCGTGGGTGAAGTGGAACAGCCGCTGGGGAGCCATCTCCCACGACGGCAGGATTCTCTTCGATGCCGTTATGGAGGAGCGCCCCATCTTCGATAGTGGTGACCTTTCGTGGGCCAAGTGGAACTCCTTGTGGGGCGTTGTGAACCACAAGGCGGAGATTCTTCTTTCGCCCACTTCGACCTTTAAGCCCTCTTTCGATGCAAGCGGTATGGCTTGGATTGAGAGCGGTGTGACGGCCAGTAAGGAGTGGATACTTGTCGATACCCGTGGCCGTATCATCTCGGAGGTGGCTCTCGACCGTCGCCCCCAATTTGGCGATAAGGACTACACTTGGGCCAAGTGGGAGGGACGCTGGGGTGTTGTCAGCCGCCAGGGAGGAGTTATCTTCGACGCTGTGTTGGCCTCACGCCCAACCTTCAGGGATGGTGATATTTCGTGGCAGGAGTGGGGCGGCAAATGGGGCGCTATTTCGGAGGACGGCAGGGTTGTCTTCGACGCTGTTATCTCCTCACGCCCAATCTTCACCGACTCCCAGCAGAGCTGCTGGGCTCATTGGAACGACCATTGGGGCGTTGTGGGCCGCAGGGGTGAGGTTGTGCTGGAGGCTCTGCTGGATACCCGCCCGCAGTTTGATGGGCGAGATAAGGCGTGGGCCAAGTGGAACGGTGCTTGGGGTATCGTGAATGAGAGTGGCGAGATTATTATGAACCCATTGCTGAAGAATGAACCACAGTTCGACTCCGAGGGTATTGCTTGGGGCAAGTGGGGTGGCAAATGGGGCGTTATATCCTTTGATGGCGCCATTGTGTTGCGTCCTGTTCTGGATGAGAAGCCGGAGTTCTATGGCCAGCAGACGGCTTGGATGCGTTGGAATAATCGCTGGGGTGTTGTATCGAAGGATGGCAAGATTGTCTTGGAGCCCTCCTTGCTTGAGTGCCCCAACTTTGGCGACAAGCAGGAGATGTGGTATGAGTGGCTTGGCGGTTGGGGCGTCATCACCCGCGATGGAAGGGTGAAGGTTGAGCCCGAGCTCGATTTCATCCCCGCCTTCCATAACGACCACGCGTGGTTCCGCTCGGATGATAAGTGGGGCCTTATGACCTCCGACTACCGTGTGCTGCTTACTCCCCATCTGGACGAGGAGCCAAGTGGCAGTATCATCATTGGCAACTCCATTGTCGATGTGGGTGAGGCGATTGTCACCCACTATAAGAAGATTGCGCCCATCGAGTCGGCCCAGGCGACCGAGCTTGTCTATATGGTAGAGACCGATTGCAAGAGGGGCGTGGTGGCAGGTGATGGTGCGGAGATTATTGCGCCCGTGTGGGACGATGTGAGATACTACTACGGCAGTGCTCTGCACGCCGTGAGGTTGGGTCCCAAGTGGGGCTATGTCGATGAGTCGGGCCGTCAGGTTATAGATTGTAAGTTCGACTATGTGAGCGACTTCGACTCGCAGGAGTTGGCGCTTGTGGCAATCAATAGCCGCTGGGGCCTTGTGAATAATAGTGGCGAGGAGGTTGTCTCGTGCAAGTATGACCACATCGAGAACTACTCGCAGGATTTGGCTATGGTGGTGGCCGATGGTCGCTATGGCTTCATCGATAATCAGGGCCGTGAGGTCATCGACTGCATCTATGCCGAGGCCAAGAATTTCAGCGGTGGTCTGGCGGCTGTGAAGATGCGAGGTAGTGGCTATTGGGGCTATGTGCGCCCCGATGGAAGAGTGGCAATCCAGCCCACCTATACGGAGGTGGAGAGCTTCTCGGAGGGACTTGCCGCTGTGAAGAATACGGATGGTAAGTGGGGCTATATCAATGCGAGCGGTGTCGAGGTTATTTCGAGCCGCTTCGATGTGGCTTCGGGCTTTGAGCACGGTCTTGCGGCCGCAACGCTCAACGGCTCGGCATACTATATCAATAAGGAGGGCAACTGCCTCTACGACTATAGGGGTGCAACCATTCCCGAGAGTGGCTATGTGATTGTGGGCTACAAGGGACGCTATGGAGTTGTGTCGGATAGTGGTGAGGTTGTGGTGCCTTGCAAGTATAACGCCATTGGTACCTTCTCGGAGGGTATCGCTCCTGTGAGGGTTGATGACCTTTGGGGCTATATGAACACCAAGGGCGAGGAGATTATCGAGCCCAAGTATGCCTCGGCAGAGCCCTTTAGCGAGGGGATGGCGAAGGTTGTGGGTAAGGACCACGCAGAGGTGATTAACACCCAGGGCCGCACCCTCTTTGAGTGTCGCTATGAGTCGGTTGAGCCCTTCAGGAATGGCTATGCGGTAGTGAGCCGAGGTGGCCGCAAGGGTGCCATTGGTCGCAATGGCGAACTTGTTATTCCCTGTCGCTATGAGCGACTCCTGCCGCTGGAGGGTGGCCGTTTTGCTGCTTGCTATGAGGGCAAGTGGGGCTATCTGGGTGGAGATGGGGGTGTCATTATCCCCTGCATCTATGATGCTGTGAGCTACTTTACGGGCGATGTGGCTGTTGTGAGGCTCAACGATAAGAGAGGCCTTGTGGATGCTTCGGGCAGGGTGCTTTGTGAGCCTAGGTATGACCGTATTACCCCCTTTGTGGATGGATTTGCTGCTGTGATTGTGGAAGGCAGAGGTGGCTTTGTGCACAAGTGCGGCGAGTGTGTAATGCTGGAGTAGGGGTGTTGCGTAGTGCCCGAAAGTTTGATAGAGAAAATAACTAATAAAATATTGAAGTATGTTGAAGAGATTATTTATTGTGTTGCTTGCCGCAGTGGCTATCACTTCGTGTGGCGGTGGCGAGCGACTCAGCGCCGAGCAGACCGTTGTGGAGTGCTGGACAAGGATTGCAGCAGGTGACTATCAGGGTGCTGTGGCACTTATGGAGAGCAACGAGCAGGAGAGTGGTGAGTATGCAATGCTCCTGCAGGAGAAGTATGCTGCCAAGTTGGAGAAGGCCGGAGGCCTTGTGAGGGTGGATGTGTTGTCGGAGTATAGCAACGAGAATGAGGCTATGATTCAGGCTATCGTTGTTCTCGGCAATGGCGCTCAAATAGAGGATGTCTACACTCTGAAAAAGGTTGACAAGCAGTGGGTTATTAAAGCCCAGTAGGCCGCAAGGATAACACAACGGGCCACCCAATCGTGGGTGGCCCGTTGTGTTGTGTATGGGGTTTGCCGAAAATGGCTCCACCTCCAAAAAATATTCTCTTCGGGAGGCTCTGCTATTTGCCGATTTATATTTCAATTCTCAACTTTTGTTTATAACTTTGCAAAAAATAATAAGCTATGACTATAATCCAACTCGAATACCTCTTGGCGGTAGCCAACTGTGGTAGCTTTTCCAAGGCCAGCGAGATCTGTTTTGTGACGCAACCCTCGCTGAGTATGCAGATTAAAAATCTCGAAGAGGAGCTCGGTGTGGTTCTCCTGGACCGCTCCAAGAAACCTGTTGTACCCACTCAGGTCGGTATGCTCGTCATCGAGAAGGCCAGGGAGGCAATTCTTGCCTATAATAATGTGAAAGAGTGTGTTGCGGAGCTTCAGGGCAGCATTTCGGGCAAGTTGCGACTCGGTGTCATCCCCACCATTGCCCCCTACCTGGTGCCGCAGTTCATCCACGACTTTGCCGACCGTTATCCCAATGTGGAGTTGGAGATTAGGGAGATGATTACCCCCGATATTGTGAAGGCTATGGATAGCGACGAGTTGGATGCAGCGATTATGGCGGGTGGCACCTGCCCCGACAGAATCACCGAACAGGAGCTCTTCGACGATAGGTTCTATGCCTATGTGTCGCCCGAGAATCCGCTTTCGGCGCGCACCAGCCTCCGCATTGAGGATGTCTATGGCAAGGACTTGATACTGATGGCCGAGGGCCACTGCTTGCGCGATCAGGTGATTGAGCTTTGTGGTGCAAGTCGCCTCCACGAACTTCCCTACACACTCCAAAGCGGCTCGCTTGAGACGGTTATGAGGATTGTGGATGCAACCTCAATGCTCACCATCATCCCCGAGATGGCTCTGCCCTACATTCCCGAGGCCAACCGAGGCAGGGTGAAGATGCTTGCTAAGGGTGCAGCCTCTCGCAAAATCGTTGTGGGCGTAAGGCGCACCTATGCCAAGGAGACCATCGTTACAGCCCTCAGAAATACAATTCTTGAGTCGGTGGGCAAAAAAAGTGGTCTGAAGGGGTGGTAATCGGTGCGAAATGTGTACATTTGTGGTTCTAAAGAGAGATAATTGAATAATAGTAGATAGAATTATGAAACAGAAACTAATCGAAAATATTGTTGAGGCCATTCAGGATAAAAAGGGCCATAATATCGTGTCGCTCGACTTGGGTGAGCTGGAAGGTACGATTTGTGATGCATTTGTGATTTGCAACGCCGACTCCACCACGCAGGTTGATGCGATTGCCGACGGAATCGTTGAGGCGCTGGAGGAGAAGTTGGGCGAGAAGCCCCGCAGGGTGGAGGGTAAGACTAATGCTGTGTGGGTGGCTGTGGACTATGTGGATGTTATGGTCCATATCTTCCTCACCCCTCTGAGGGACTACTACCGCCTCGAGCAGCTCTGGGCCGACGCTCCCGCAACACGCTACGAGTCGGAGGAGTAAACACGGCGGACAATAAAGGATTTTTTTGGGGGCACACCATTGGCTCCACAAAATTCTGCACTTTAAGCTCCCTTGTGGGGTAATAAATTCCAACTCCCTGCGTTAGAGCAGAGGAGATACAAAAGAAATAAAACGCAATAGATGGAAAACAACAATAACAGTATGGGAGGTGGCAATCCCCAGCAGGGTAACAATATGCCACCCCGCAATCCTATGACCCCTCGCCGCAGACGAGGCCCTATGTCGTGGCTCTTTGGTCTGTGGGGCATTGTGCTCTTCTTTTTGCTGGGTATGGAGGTCTTCTCCGGAGCCGGCACCCCTCAGGAGGCCGATTGGGCTACGCTTGAGAGTCTGATTGTGGCGGGCGATGTTGAGAAGATTGAGGTCGTCAATGACAAAACTGCCCGCATCCGCCTTACCGAGCAGGGCTACAATAAGGTGAGCCAGCAGCCCCGATACAGCTCTCTGCCCAAGGATGGCCACCAATTCAACTACAATATTGGCAACCCCGACATCTTCCGCGCCGACCTCAAGGATTTGGCCGAGAAGAGTGGGGCCGAGGTGCCTATGCCCTCCTATGAGTATCCTTCGAATCTGTGGAAGGATATTCTCGGCATATTGCCTATGCTGTTCTTTGTGGTGATGTTGGTTTTGATGTTCCGCTCGATGAGCCGAGGTGCTGCCAGTCAGAATGGCGTGATGAATGTGGGCAAGTCGAAGGCCCGCATCTACGACAAGGACAGCAAGGATCGCATAACTTTCAAGGATGTTGCGGGCCACGAGGAGGCCAAGGTCGAGATTATGGAGATTGTGGACTTCCTGCGCAAGCCCGACAAGTATCGTGAGTTGGGCGGCAAGATTCCCAAGGGTGCACTGCTTGTAGGCCCTCCCGGAACGGGTAAGACGCTGCTCGCCAAGGCGGTGGCAGGAGAGGCCAATGTTCCCTTCTTCTCTATTAGCGGTAGCGACTTTGTGGAGATGTTTGTGGGCGTGGGTGCCTCGCGTGTGAGGGACCTCTTTGCACAGGCAAAAGAGAAAGCCCCCTGTATTGTCTTCATTGATGAGATTGATGCCATTGGTCGCGCCAGGGGTAAGAATGCAGGCTTTGGCGGCAACGATGAGAGGGAGAATACCCTCAACCAGCTGCTTACGGAGATGGACGGCTTCGGTACCAACTCGGGTGTCATTGTGCTGGCCGCCACCAACCGTGTGGATATTCTGGACAAGGCACTGATGCGTGCCGGTAGGTTCGATAGGCAGATTGATGTGGGCCTTCCCGAGCTCAAGGAGAGGGAGGCTATCTTCGGTGTGCATATGCGCAAACTGAAGCTTGCCGACGATGTAAATGTCGAGTTCCTCGCCAAGCAAACCCCCGGATTCTCGGGTGCCGATATTGCCAATGTGTGCAACGAGGCGGCGCTGATTGCTGCCCGCTATGATAAAAAGGCGGTGGATAAGGAGGACTTCCTTGCGGCTGTGGATAGGATTATCGGCGGCCTGGAGAAGAAGAGCAAGGTGATTACCCCCAAGGAGAAACGCACCATTGCCTACCACGAGGCTGGCCACGCTACGGTAAGTTGGCTCTTGGAGCACGCCAATCCGCTTGTGAAGGTCACCATTATCCCTCGTGGCAGGGCTCTGGGAGCAGCCTGGTACCTGCCCGAGGAGAGGCAGATAACCACCACCGAGCAGATGATGCACGAGATGGCTTCGCTTTTGGCAGGTAGGGCTTCGGAGCTCCACACCTTTGGCGAAATCTCCACGGGCGCACTCAACGACCTTGAGAGGGCAACCAAGATGGCCTATGCTATGGTTAGCTACTATGGTATGAGCGACAAGGTGGGCAACCGCTCCTATTTCGACTCCACGGGCCAGAGCGACTACTCCTTCTCGAAACCCTATAGCGAGGAGACCTCGGTACTTATCGACAAGGAGGCCAAGGAGTTGATTGACAGGGCTTTTGTTATGGCTACCGACATCCTTAAGGAGCATAGCGAGGGACTCCGAACTCTTGCCGAGTTGCTCTTGGAGAAGGAGGTCGTCTTTGCGGATGATTTGGAACGCATCTTTGGCAAGCGCAAAAAAGATGTTGTTGAAGTTGTTGAGGTCGCAGAGAGTGCAGAGAGTGAGAACTCGGAAGAGTTGGTGGGTTAAACCGCTACAGAACGAATTGAGAAGGGTTACTACAGACTAATGGCTGTGGGCCAAAAAAGAGACAAGCAATGAGTTTGAAGGGTAAGAATCTTGGTGTGCGCACGCTCAGTGGCGCAATTCTCGGAATAGTGGTTGTGGGCTCGGTATTGTGGGGTCCTTGGCCTGCGGCTGTGGTCTTTACGCTTGTGGCCGTTGGGGCTATTACCGAATTGATGGATATGGCCTCCAAACGACTCCCCGAGTCGAGTGCCAACTACTTCCTGACTATCGCTCTGGCGGGCGGTTGGGTTTCGGGCGTGGCGCTCAATCCCGATCCGCTGATGTTGCTTGTGGGACTGCTCTTTGTTCCCGTAATCTTCCTTGCCGAGGTGTTTCGAAAGAGTAACCATACGATTGAAAACGGCGCTTTGTCGTCGCTGGCAATGCTCTATGTGGCTCTGCCTATGGCACTGCTGATGCTCATCGGCGGTGGCACGGGTGAGTGGGAGCCTGCAAGAGTGCTGGCCATTATCTTCATCGTGTGGGTGAATGACATCTTCGCCTACTTGGTGGGTTGCTCCATTGGTAAGCATAAGATGTGCCCCGCAATCTCGCCCAAGAAGTCGTGGGAGGGACTCTTTGGAGGTCTGCTCTTTGCGGTGGCTTTTGCGATGGCTGCGGGTTATATGATGATGGGTAACATCTACCTCTGGGGTGGTTTGGGCTTGGTTGTTGCCCTTGCGGGCGTTGTTGGCGACCTGCTCGAATCGAAGATTAAGAGGGAGTGTGGAGTTAAGGACTCGGGCAACCTCATCCCCGGTCATGGCGGTATGCTCGATAGGTTCGATGCACTGCTGATTGCCGCCCCTGTGGCCTATATTTATATGTTGATTTTTGGACTATGAGAATAAATCCCGAAGGACGAGAGGGTATTAGGATTAATACTGCAATATTTTTGATTATCATTGCGGTAGTTACCACTACGGCCATTAAATACGATTGGGCGTGGTGGGTGCTGGCGCTGGTGGATGCCTTTCTGGTGTGGCGCATAATCTTCTTTGTGCGCTTCTTCCGCGATCCCGAAAGAGCACTGCTCAAGGAGTCCGATGTGCTCTTTGCCCCTGCCGATGGTAAGGTGGTGGTTATTGAGGAGGTTGAGGGCCCCGAGTGTATGGGTGGCCGCTGCCTCCAACTCTCAATCTATATGACCTTCTACGATGTTCACGTGAATTGGGCACCGATTGGTGGAGAGGTCTTCCATAAGGACCACTTTCAAGGCGACTATCACCTGGCTTGGCAGCCCAAGAGCTCGGCAGAGAATGAGCATACAACTGTGGGTGTCAGGACCGAGAGTGGTCAGAAGGTGGCCTTTAGACAGATTGCCGGATGGATTGCCCGCAGGATTGTCTGCTACCCCGAGGTGGGCGATACCTTGGAGCAGAACCAGAAGGTGGGCTGCATTAAGTTTGGCTCTCGTGTGGATATCTTTGTGCCGCTGTCAAGCCAGGTGCTTGTGAAGTTGGGCGATAAGGTTGTAGGCTCCCAGACCAAGCTGGCGAGGCTCCGTTAGAGCCGCCGAGAGAGGTGTGATAAAGCCCCCCCCAAGTGGTGAGAGAGAAAAAACGATTGGGTATGAAAAATCTGAATAGATATATTCTTGGCGCGGTGGCACTTGCGGCTACCGTTGTTGTTTTTTGGTTCTTTGGGGATATTGTTCTCTATATCTTCATTGCGGGCGTGCTGGCCATTATGTGCCGTCCGCTGGTAGGTAAGGTTGCGAGCCTCAAGGTGTTTGGTCGCAATATCCCCCGATGGCTGGCTGCCATTGTGGGCGTGCTGGCTGTGTGGATGGTCATTATGCTCTTCTTTGTGCTCTTCATACCTCTCATTTCGGGTAAGATTAGCGACCTGGCACAACTCAACTATCAGAGCCTTTTTGCCCCCCTGAGCGAGCCTATGGCCGAGCTTGGCGGCTTCCTGCAAAAGTACTTCAATGTGACCATCTCGCAGAGCAGCCTGACGGAGAGCTTTGCCACACAATTGAGGGAGTGGGTGAGCGAAGGTACGGTGGGTAATGTTGTGTCGTCCATCTTCTCGGTTGCCGGCAGCGTGATTGTGGCTGTGGTGAGCATCTCCTTCATTGCCTTCTACTTTATGAAGGAGGAACACCTGTTTGTGAATATGCTGCGTGCTGTGGTGCCCACCAAGTATGAGGAGAGGGTTGAGAGGGCCGTGGAGTCCATCACTTCGCTCCTTTCGCGCTATTTTATTGGCGTTGTGTTGCAGATGACCATTATGATGTTGGTCGTGGCCCTGATACTCATCTGCTTTGGCTTTGAGGTTAAGGATGCATTCTTTGTGGGCGTTATTGAGGGTGTGTTCAACATCATCCCCTATGTGGGCCCGTGGGTTGGCTTCATCCTGAGCGCTTTGGCGGGGCTCACCTTCTCCACAACGACCACTATGGGACTCGTCTATGTGTTGGTGGTCATTGCGTGCACAATTTTGGTGGCACAGGCGGTGGATAACTACCTCATCTCGCCTCGCGTATTCTCCCACCAGGTCAATGCCCACCCGCTGGAGATTTTCATCGTGACGCTCGTTGCGGGCTCCTGTATGGGTATCTTCGGTATGCTTGTGGCAATTCCTGCCTACACGGTGTTGAGGGTGCTGGCCAAGGAGTTTTTGTATAACTACAAACTTGTGCGCAAGCTCACCGAGAATGTGTAGAAAGACAAAAACCAGAGGCGGGTTACATTGTAACCCGCCTCTGGTTTTTGTTGTCTAAAGTCTAAAGTCTAAAGTCTAA
>JAZQZA010000069.1:0-3867 GCA_045633765.1 Tidjanibacter sp.
AGGGCGAGAGCGCCGATAAGTTCATCGTCTATGGCCGTGGCGTGTTGCACCTCTCGGTGCTCATCGAGACTATGCGTCGTGAGGGCTACGTGTTGCAGGTAGGTCAGCCCAAGGTTATCTTCAAGGAGATTGACGGTGTGAAGTGCGAGCCCGTGGAGGAGCTCACCATTGATGTTCCCGACGACTATGCGGGCAAGGCTATCGAGTTGGCCACAAAGCGTAAAGGTACGCTCAAGAATATGGCCTCGCGCAATGAGCGCACCCGCCTGGAGTTCGACATCCCTTCAAGGGGTATCATCGGTCTGAGGAGCAACCTTCTCACTGCCACTGCGGGTGAGGCCATTATGGCACACCGCCTGAAGGGCTTTGAGCCCTACAAGGGCGAGATTGAGATGCGCTCGGTGGGTTCGCTTGTGGCAATGGAGACAGGCCAGGCCTACGCCTACGCACTCGGCAAGGTGCAGGATAGGGGCCGCTTCTTTGTGGAGCCTGGCGATGAGATCTACTGCGGACAGGTTGTGGGCGAGAACACCCGCGACAACGACATCTGCCTCAACCTCACCAAAAGTAAGAAGCTGACCAATATGCGCGCCAGCGGCTCGGACGATAAGGTTATCCTTGCCCCTGCGGTGAAATTTTCCCTTGAGGAGGCTCTGGAGTATATCCGCGAGGACGAGTATGTAGAGATTACGCCCAAGTTTATGCGAATGCGTAAGATTCTCCTGAGTGAGATTGACCGCAAACGCGCCGAAAAGGCACAGCAGAATCAATAATAGGAAAGGTGACCGAAAATTCGGTCACCTTTTTTTATTGAAGTTGAAAGTTGAAAATTGAAAGTTGAGAATTCTGAGAGAAATGGGAGGGCACAACGGTGCCAGCGTGTGAGGGTGGTGCCCCCTACCCTTTGAAAGGTAAAACTGCATAGAGCGGGATGAATGCAAGGCGCACAAGAAAGCGGGCCCACAGCTTACTCAAGGTAAGTGAGGAGCCCGCTTATTGCAGTGCAACGCAGCAGTCGCCAGCTATATGTAGTTTTTACAGGGTGCTGTGCTTAAGATCCTCCAACTCCTCATTCACAACCCAAATCTCAAACACCAGAGGTGTGAAGGGAAGAATCTCGGAGGTGATGGTCACCTTGGCCTCCTCATCCTCGTCCTCCGCAGAGGAGTCCGACGATGACGACGAAGAGGAGCTGCTACCGTTGAGATAGTTGTAGTAATAGGGGTTGTAGTAGGAGTTATAGTAGTTGTTGTAGTAACCGCCATAGCCACCGTAGCCACCATAGCCGCTACCATACATACTATTCATATAGCTATAGTAGTTGAGATAGTTGTAGTACTCCATCATTGCGTTCATATCGTCGTCCGACGAGGATTCCACAACAGCCCTTGCGGCACTACCCGAGATACCATAACCATAGGCCGAGGTGAAGACAACTCTCAGACGGTCGCCATAGCAAGCATTCACACACGCCTTCTTGAAGCCCTCAATCATCTGGGTCTTCTTCATATCCCACTCCATAGGGCCCTTATTGACAACCTCACCCCAGGCGCGCATCTGCACCGAGTCGATGTTGCTATCGAAGACAAAGCCATCGAGGAAATAGCCCTTATAGTAGCAGGTGAGCAGAGAGTCGGTCGAGCCAGCCTTGATGACCGAGTCGCGCTTAACAGGGAATGGGGTCATCAGCTCCACATAGAGGCCTTTGGAGAGGGTGTCAGCCTCGGTGAGCCTCCAGCGCTGGGCCGCATACTCATTAACGAGCTTATTCTCCAGAATAATGGGGTCCTCCGACACCTCACGGATTGTAAGGTCGTCGATAATCACAGGAAGGTTGCCATCCACACCCCACTGGCCATTGTATCCCACATTGGTCTCATCGTAGCCCTCGGAGCCGCGATACATACCCGAAGGCATAATCACGCGGGTCTTGTCGCCCACCTTCATATTGGTAAGCGCCGAAAGCATACCTGCTGGCAGGGAGCTATTCTCGGAATAGAGATAGACGAAGTCATCCACATAGTGGGTTCTGCGGCTGAAGGTGCCCTGTCGTTTGGCCTCCTCGGCATTGCGGGTGTAGAAGATGTTGCCATCGAGCTTCTTGCCCGTGTAGTCGATTCTCACCCAGTTACCCTCCTTGATAATGGTATCGGCCACCGAGCTACCCTCATTGCGCTCCTTCCAGACGATGTACACACCATCCTCGGTACGCATAATGTTGGGATTCTCCGCCCAATTGCCGTAGTTCTTGGTCATCCACGCCTCCAGCGACTCATTCTCCAGCTCGGAGTAGTCGGCACCCTCGGGCGATGCACAACCAATTGCCATTGTTACTACCATCAGCGAGGCGATAACCACGCTCCATATACCTCTTAAAAGCTTCATATCTTTGACTAATATTTTCTCTTTGCTTCTGTGTTTGTTTCTTTCTCTTTGCTACTTTGTGGCGAGCTCCTCAACGGTGAGAATCATCATCACAGGCGTATCCTTGGGCACCGCACCCATACCCTCCGAGCCATAGGCTATCGAGGAGGTGAGGAACACCAGAAGGGAGTCGCCCGCAATACTACCTTCAAACGCCTCCTCCAGCGGATTTATTACATCGCCAGCCCCCAGAGTCGCCTCCTTGGGCTCAAAATCCCAATACTCGGTGTTGAGATTCTCGGAGAGCCTCTCGGCAAGATAGCGTTTGTTGGTATAGTAAGGCAGATCTTTGGGTGAGTTGCCGCTAAAAATGTAGGCCTCGACATTGAAGGTCACCTTGTCGCCCTTGGCAGCACCCGCAGGCCTCTGCTGTGGCTCGACATTGAACTTATTGCCGGCCAGGTGAACATAGGCACTATCGGAGGTCACACGATACTCCTTATTGCCAAGGTAGGACTCAATCTGACTCCTCTGCTTGGGCGCAAACTCATCAATAGCAACGCAGGAGGTAGCCACCATAGCCGCCACCACACTCACAATCGCCATAATAAATATGCCCACTCTGCTCACTTTCATAGCCATCTGCACAGTTTATACCTAAATTAACCGACAAATATACCTATTAATAATAAAAAAGCAAAACTCCGAAAAGCAATTTTCACTCTACAGCAACAAAAAGGCCGCCTCCGGGATTCCGAAGGCGACCTTTTGCAGACTGTGGTGTAGCTTTAGCTACTCGTTATTTACTGCCACGAGATTCCTGTCGCCGTAGCCGTTATCAATCTTTGTCACATAGGGGAAGAACTTCTGGATGCGTACCCACTCCAAGGGGAAGATGGCCTCCTCACGAGTGAACTCGTGGTTCCACTCACCTGCAATCTCCGCAGCGGTGTAGGGAGCATTGATGACAATCTGGGGAGTGGTCTGTGCCTCGTGGAGAATCTTCACAAGGGCGTCGCAGAACTTATCCATCTCCTCCTTCGACTCGCTCTCGGTGGGCTCAACCATAAGGGTATCGTGCACGGGGAACGAGAGGGTTGGTGCGTGGAAGCCGTAGTCCATCAGTCGATGAGCCACATCACCCACCTCAACGCCATAATCCTTGCGGAAGTTGGTGAGGTCCAGAATCATCTCGTGACCCACACGGCCGCTCTCACCCGAGTAGAAGGTGCGGTAGCTCTCGGCCAGCTTGCAGGACATATAGTTAGCATTGACAATAGCCATTTCGGTAACCCTCTTGAGGCCCTCGGCACCCAGCATCTTCACATAGCCATAGGTGATGGGGAGCAGCAGCGCACTACCCCAAGGCGACGACGAAACAGCCGTAATGCCATCGGCACCACCGGTCAAAACCACCGAATGGCCGGGCAGGAACTCAACCAAGTGTTCTGCCACACATACGGGACCCACACCGGGGCCACCGCCGCCGTGAGGCATTGCAAA
>JAZQZA010000070.1:0-12070 GCA_045633765.1 Tidjanibacter sp.
TTGAGGGTATCAGCAACAGCGCCACCAGCACCCTCACCGAGGAGCTGAAACTCAAGCGTGGTGCCGAGACCCTGAGCGACTAGAACATCGAAAAGCGCATCAACCAAATCAAAGACCACTATGTCCATAGGGGTTGGCGCAATGTGGAGGTAACCCCTCGCATTGAGAACGATAGCGTCATCAAAAACGCCGTGAATGTAACCTTCGTTATTGACAAACGCGAGAAGGTGAGAATCGGCGAGATTAACTTTGAGGGTAACGAGGTCTTCACCGACAAACAGTTGCGCAAAGTGATGAAGAAAATCCACCAGAAGAGCATAAACATCTTCCACAACACCAAACTGCGTGAGGATGAGCTCGAGGAGGATTTCGCCAACATCATCGACTTCTACCACTCGAAGGGCTATCGCAACGCAATGATTGTGAGCGACTCGGTTTATGTCATCAGCCCCGAGCGCGTGGGCCTCACCATCACCATTGATGAGGGCAATAAGTTCTACTATCGCAACATTAAGTGGGTGGGTAACAGCAAGTACTCCACCGAGCACCTCAATAACATCCTCGGCATCAAGCCCGGTGACGCATACGACAAAAAGACGCTCAACGAGCGACTCGGCGTGGGCAAGGAGGACGACCCCGAGGATGTATCGACCGTCAATGCGCTCTATCAGAACGAGGGCTACCTTGCTTCGCAAATCGCCCCCACCGAGATTATCATCGGCTCGGATAGCATCGACTTGGAGATTAAGATTTTCGAGGGCCAGCAGTATCGCTTCAACAACATCGGCATTGTGGGCAACAATAAGGTCAATGATGAGGTTATTCGCCGCGAGATATACACTCGCCCCGGTGAGCTCTACAACCGCGCCCTTTTGATGCAGACTATGCGCCAGCTTGCTGCTATGGGCCACTTCGACGAAACCCAGATTCGCCCCGACATTCGCCCCGTTATGGGCTCCAACGACGCTGTGGATGTCACCTGGAGGCTCAGCGAGAAGGCTTCGGATAAGTTTGAGATTAGCGGTGGTTGGGGTGCCGGTATGTTCGTAGGCTCGCTCGGCGTTGTGTTTACGAATATGAGTATGAAAAACTTCTTCAACAAGGAGTCCTGGCGTCCCTATCCACAGGGCGACAACCAACAGCTCTCGATTCGTGGACAAACCAACGGTACATACTACAGCTCCTTCTCTGCAAGTTTCACAGAGCCTTGGCTGGGTGGCAAGAAACCCAACTCGCTCACCGTGGGAGCCTATTGGTCGGAGCAAACCACCAACTACTACACCGCCTACACGGGCTTGGTGGACAATGGTCAGTACTTCCGTGCAATGGGTGCAAGTGCGGGTCTTGGTCGTAGGCTTTCGTGGCCCGACCAATACTTCACAATCTACAACGAGATTGCATATCAGGCATACGAGATGAAGGATTGGAACTACTTCCTGATCAACAACGGCAGGGCCAACATCTTCACCTTCCGTACGCTGTTGTCGCGTAATTCCACCGACTCGCCCATCTACCCCCGCAGGGGCTCGGAGTTCTCCTTCTCGCTAACCCTCACTCCTCCATACTCGCTCTTTACCCCCAATAAGGACTACTCGACACTCAGCGACGAGGAGAAGTATAAATGGATTGAGTATCACAAGTGGCTGCTCAGCTACAAATGGTACTACCCTCTGACCAACGATGGCAAACTTGTTGTAATGACAAGAGCAGAGATGGGCTACCTCGGCAACTACAATCCCAACAAGCAGTCACCCTTCGAGGGCTTCGACATTGGTGGTGACGGTATGTCGGGATACAATGTCTATGGTGTGGATATCATCTCGTTGCGCGGTTATGAGGACGGAACGGTAACGCCCAGCAAAAATACCTATACATACGCCAATGTGTATAGCAAGTACACCGCCGAGTTGCGCTACCCGCTCATTATGGAGCCCCAATCGCAAATCTACGCATTGGTGTTTGCCGAGGCGGGTAATGGTTGGCTCTCGTGGAGGGATTTCAACCCCTTTGAGCTCAAGCGTTCGTTGGGTGTTGGTGCGAGAATCTACCTCCCCGTATTTGGTCTGCTGGGTATCGACTGGGGCTACGGCTTCGACAAGCCCTTTGCAAGCTCCTCTGTCAGCGGCAGTCAGTTCCACTTCGTTATCGGACAACAATTTTAGCTAACATAAAACACTAGAATCACTATGAAAAAGAGTATCATTTTAGCCGTTTTGGCATCACTTTTTGCTCTTGGTGCGTCGGCACAGAACTACGCAGTGGTAAACACCCAGAAGGTCTATCAGGCTATGGATGAGTATAAAAAGGCTGTCGAGGAGATCGACCAGCTCGCAACCGCCTATCAGAAAAACATCGACGACGCCTTTGCCAAGGTGGAGGAGATGTATCAGAACTATATGATTGCCCGCAACGGACTCACCTATGAGGAGCAGCAGGCCGAGGAGAAGAACATCATCGAGAATGAGCAGAAAATCAACGCCTATCAGCAGAATGTTTTCGGTAGCGATGGTGTGCTGACCAAGAAACAGGAGGAGCTTCTCAAGCCCTTCCACGAGAAGGTTCAGAACGCAATCAAGACCTATGCCACCGAGAAGGGCTACCAGATGATTATCGACATTGCAACCACTGCACTGCCCTACTACTCCCCCGCCATTGATGTCACCGAGGAGATTATAAAACTTGTCAAATAAATACCATTAAACACAACAACTATTTATGAAATTTATGATGAAACTTTCGCTTGCAGTGGTAGCTCTCTTTGCCGCAACCACCGTAGGTAATGCACAACCCAAATTTGGCTATGTAAACTCGCAGGAGATTATTTTCTCGATGCCCGAGATTCAGGAGGTGCAGCTCGGTATGGAGCGTCTTCAGAAGGAGCTTGGCGAGCAGTTGGAGATTATCCAGGTGGAGTACAACAATAAGGCAGCCGAGTATCAGAAGAATGCAGCCGGCTATTCCGACGCCATTCGCCAGAGCAAGGAGCAGGAGCTTATGAGCCTCCAGCAGCGCTACGAGGAACTTGGCAAGGCTGGTCAGCAGGAGATGCAACAGCAGCAGCAGAAACTTATGCAGCCCATCATCGAGAAGGCTAATGCAGCCATCGAGAAGGTGTCGAAAGAGGGTAAGTTTACCGCCATTTTTGATATGGCAGCCGGTGCGCTCATCTATATCGACCAGGAGCAGATGATCGACATCACTCCCCTTCTTCGCAAGGAGCTGGGCATCTCGGAGCCCGCAAATAAATAGTCACTTGACATACGACTAAAAAGTAAGAGCCTCTCTACAATGTTAGAGAGGCTCTTACTTTTATTCCACTCACCCGTTTAGAGCGAGTATTTGAAATCCTGAATGGAGGTATATTCTACACCTTTATGGATGATGGTAGTAATGTTTGCGCTATCGTCAATGAAGAGTTTATTGGTCTTGACAATAGTGTTGAGCTGCAGAGTTTCGATGTTTGCACCAGCCTCAATTTTTACAGTGGGTGCATACGAAGCGCTATACTGCTCTACATTAAGCAACGAAACAGTTGCACCGCTCTTTACGGTAATGGTTCCTGCCACAAGTGCATTTGCATCTACCCTATCAACTACGGAGGTACCAGAGATGGTCAGATGGGCATTATTCTGGACATTGATGCTACCTATCTCGCTATCGTTCACAGTAGTCATCTTATTGTTAGGCACGAAGATATCATAGATGCCAAAGTTGTCGTAAGAGTTCTGGCCATTAACATTCTGATCCTTTGCGCCAACCCAATAGGTATCCTTAATGGTACAACCGTTCAGAGTGGCAGTGCCGAGACTCGAGAAAGCGGACCCTAAAGTTTACTTATCGCAAACTTTAGGGCCCGCTTATGGGCAACCTTGTACGGAATTTAACCGTTACAATATGCCGAGATTAGAGTTGAATTGGTTTGTGCTTGGGAACCAGGATTTTCATAACAACCCAGCCGATGAGGTAGGCAACGGCGCAGAAGGAGAACATAATCATATAGCCTGCCTCCTTGCCCTCAAAACCAAAGAGTACAAGGCCTACCCTGTCGCTATAGTCGAACAGAGTACCTGCGCTCTTCTGAATCAGGAACGAGCCGATACCGCCAGCCATACCACCAATACCGGTGATTGTTGCAATCATACTCTTGGGGAACATATCGCCAATGGTCGAGAAGAGGTTGGCACTCCACGCCTGATGGGCAGCACCAGCAATACCGATAAGCACCACAGGCCACCACATCGACACGTGGGCCAAGGGCTGTGCAGCGAGTGCCACGAGGGGGAAGAAGGCAAAAATCAACATCGCCAACATACGGCCCGAATAGGGCTCCATCTTCTTCTTATCCACAAACAGAGTGGGAAGGTAGCCACCTGCAATGGAGATCATCACGATAAGGTAGAGAACGCCCAGCGCAATCTGGAACTTGGGATCGGTGGATGCAAGGCCATAGGTGGTCTTAAGGTAGGAAGGCATCCAGAAGAGGAAGAACCACCACACACCGTCGGTCATAAACTTGCCCACAATGAAGGCCCAGGTCTGACGATACTTAAACGACTGCCAGAGCGACACTTTTTTCTCCTCCACAGCGGGAGCCTCCACGGCGGTAGTCTCCTCGGCAGGAGCCTCATCCGAGAGGATATAGTCGAGCTCGGCCTTGTTCACGCGCGAATTTGCCTCGGGCCTCTTATAGATGAACTGCCAGAAGCCCATCCAAACGAAACCAAGCGCACCTATAATAATAAAGGCCATCTCCCAGCCCCATTTAGCAGCCAAAGGTGGAATGCAGAAGGGAGCGATGAGTGCGCCAATGGTCGAACCCGCATTGAAAATGCTGGTTGCAAAAGCGCGGTCGCGTTTGGGGAAGTACTCGGCGGTTGCCTTAATAGCTGCGGGGAAGTTACCTGCCTCACCAAGTGCCAGCACACAGCGAGCAATGATGAAGAAGGTGGAGCTAATCAGTGCGATGCGTGCCACCATCTCTGCATCGGCCACAAGGGCCAAGTTCTCGGCGCCAACCATCTTCTCGGTCACAATGCCGCAGACAGCGTGTACACACGCGCCAAACGACCAAACGCCGATACTCCACATATAACCCTTCTTGGTGCCCATCCAATCGACAAAGCGACCTGCAAAGAGCATTGCAATAGCATAGAAAAGCGAGAAGATACCCGTAATGTTACCATAGTGTGTGTCGTTCCAATGGAACTCGGGGCGGATGAAGTCCTCGAAGGTGAGCGAGAGCACCTGACGATCGAGGTAGTTTACTGTTGTTGCGAAGAACAACATTGCGCAGATGACCCAACGGTAGTTGGTCTTGCGTCCATTTTGAAGTTTTCCCATACTTATTAAGATTTATTTAGTTTTATTTCTCTTTCTCATAGACTACCGTAATAACCCTCAGAGGCGACCTCTTGGCTGCTACGACATCCTTCATAAGTGCATCAAAGGCAGCCTTGTCTGCTACGGCCACCTCGGTCGAGCGACTCCACAGAGCGCCCCAATAGTAGGTCATAGGCTCACCAGCGGCCACCTTATTATATACGGCAGCGTGGCCAAATGTTCTCGCTGGAGCGTCCTGGGTCCTATTCTCTGCACCGCTCCAACCATTGGGGAAATAGAGTGCCTGATACAACTCACCGCCATCGGGAGCCTCCACCACCTCGGCGTAGGTCATATAGTTGTGCTGCTCGTTAAGGAGTGTGCGAGGCTCCTGCTCGTGGAGAACAATACCTGCCATCACATCCAGCTCATCACCCTCTGCGCCCTCATACACCACCGTGGTCCTGTTGAGGAAAGCACCCTTGTCAATGGAGATGGTGCGCACCTCACGAAGTTCCCTCTCGCCTACCACCGTAGGGTTATAGGTCAGTTTTGCGGTGAACCTCAAGGGGCCGTTATCCAGAATCTCACACTCCTTATAGCAGTAGGGATAGACAATAGTTCCGTTGTGAACAATGGCCGTTGCACCACCACCAAGCGTGGGGCCAACCTTGTAGGCGTCAAAGCCATTGCCGTGGTCGTTGTGGTAGCTCACCGAGGCGTAAAGCTCATCGGCTGCTGCGGGGTCGCTCTCTCGGAGAGAGGCAATGCGAGCCTTGGTGTCGGGATTGAGCTCCTTATTGTAGCGCTCCTCCACAACAGGGAGGTCGGTGTTGTTCTTCACCCACACATCGTAGCCGAAAGCCCTCTCGCCACTCTGCTGGAGCGCAGGACCATAAGCGCGATAGGCAATCAGGTCGCTCTCCCAAGCCACATCGTCCACCCTCTCGGGATAGACTCTGCCCACTGCATAGTTTTGGTACTCGGCAGGGGTCTCCACCTCCACTGTGTAGGTAACCTCGCCTCTTGCCTCCACATCACACTGGAAGATAAGCAGACCGTCGTAGGTAAGTTGCGAGGGAATCTCCTCGCCCTTCTCGTTGCGCACCACAAACTGCACACCTTCGGTAGTGCTAAACTGCGAGGCATCCACCTCAATCATCTCACCCAGACGAGCATTGCGACTACCATTCATAATGGTCACCTTATTTTGGGGTGCCGAGCAGCTCGCAAAGAGCATAAGCGCAGCCGCCACCAACATAGAATTAATCTTCATATCTCTCTTTATTTAAGTAATCTCTCGGTTATTATTGAAAGTTCCTTGCTCACTTTCTATTTGGGCTGCTTGCCGATATAGGCTAGAATTCCTCCATCGACATAGAGGATGTGACCGTTAATGAAGTTTGAAGCCTCCGAGGCAAGGAAGATTGCGGGACCCATCAAATCCTCGGGCGTACCCCAACGGGCTGCGGGGGTCTTCGAGATGATGAACTTATCGAAGGGATGACGCTCGCCATCGGGCTGAAGCTCCCTCAGGGGTGCAGTCTGGGGTGTTGCGATGTAGCCAGGGCCGATGGCGTTACACTGGATGTTATACTCGCCATACTCGCTAGCAATGTTCTTGGTGAGCATCTTCAGACCGCCCTTGGCAGCAGCGTATGCCGACACCGTTTCGCGGCCGAGCTCCGACATCATCGAGCAGATGTTGATAATCTTACCACCGCCCTTTGCAATCATCTGTGGGATGACAGCCTTGGACATAATGAAGGCTGCCGTGAGGTCAATGTCAATCACTTGGCGGAACTCCTCGGTGGTCATCTCGTGCATAGGGATGCGCTTAATGATACCCGCATTATTCACCAGAATATCAACCACTCCGAGCTGCTTCTCAATATCTGCAACCATCGCCCTAACGCCCTCTTCGTCAGTAACATCACAGATATAGCCACGAGCCTCAATACCCTTTGCCCTATACTCTGCAAGGGCCTCGTCGAGGTGGTGCTGCGAGCGACAGTTGAAAGCAATCTTGGCACCCGCCGAAGCCAAAGCCTCGGCAATGGCAAAGCCGATACCATAGGCGGCACCCGTCACGAGAGCCACCTTACCTTCGAGTGAGAATTTTCTGTTCATACCCTCCGATTTCTATTTAAGGTCAGTAATAAGGGAAAAATCCTGGTCGCCATAGTCGAGGTTCTCGCCACCCATACCCCAGATGAAGGTATAGTTGTGGGTTGCGGCAGCCGAGTGAATACTCCACTCGGGCGAAAGGACTGCCTGATCGCCCTTCATCCAGATATGGCGGGTCTCCTCCATCTCACCCATAAAGTGGCAGATGGCGTGATCCTCGGGGATGTCGAAATAGAAATATGCCTCCATACGGCGCGAGTGGGTGTGGGCAGGCATAGTGTTCCACACACTACCGGGAGCAAGCTCCGTCATACCCATCTGCAATTGGCAGGTGGGCAACACCTGATTCACAAGCATCTTGTTGATATTGCGGTCATTGGAGCCCTCGAGCGAACCCATATGGGCAACAATTGCATTCTCCTTGGTCACCTTCTTGTCGGGATAGTTGCGGTGGGCAGTAAGGGAGTTGAAGTAGAACTTCGCGGGCTCCTCGGGATTCACACTCTCGAAATAGACATCCCTGTCGCCCGAGCCGAGATAGAGAGCCTCCTTGAAGTCGAGTTCAAACACCTCGTCACCTACTCTCACACGGCCTCGGCCCTTGCCCACATTGTAGATACCGAGCTCCCTGCGAGTGAGGAAGTGGGGTGCCTTCAGGGGGTCAATGGCCTCCAGGGGAAGGCTCTCGCCTACGGGCATTGCGCCGCCCACAACCATACGGTCATACATTGAGTAGACCATATTCACCTCATCTGCCGCAAAGAGCCTTTCAATCAGAAAATCCCTGCGCAGGCGTTTGGTATCATAGTTTTTTGCGTCCTCTGGATGGGCCGCATAACGAATCTCGTAGTTAGTTTTCATATCGTTTTACTGTATAATTTCAAAATCACTATTTTCTGCACTCCTTGACAATGGCCAGCGCCTCACGACACTTGTCGGTCACAGCCTGCCAATTGCCAGCCTTAAGTTCTGCCTTGGGGAAGAGTTTGGAACCCATACCCACACAGAACACACCCGCTGCAAACCAAGCCTTGAGGTTCTCCTCGGTGGGCTCCACTGCACCCGTAGCCATAATGTTGCTCCAGGGCAGAGGCGCCTTGATGTTCTTCACGAAGTCGGGGCCGCCCACACATCCTGCGGGGAAAATCTTGGTCACATCACAACCCATCTCCTGTGCGTGACTAATCTCGGTAACGGTGCCGCAACCAGGCACATAGGGCACCAGGTGGCGATTGCAAAGCCTTGCCACCTCGTCGTTCATACAGGGACCCACGATGAAGTTTGCACCATACTGAATGTAGAGTGCAGCGGTGGGGGCATCCACGATGGAGCCCACGCCGAGCACCATCTCGGGGCACTCCTTGAGCGAGAATTTCATCAGCTCGGCGAAAATCTCGGCTGCGAAATCACCACGATTGGTGAACTCAAAAACCCTCACACCACCCTCGTAGCACGCCTTGAGCACATTTTTCGACACCTCGAGGTCAGCATCATAGAATACAGGGACCATTGCACTCTCCTGCATAGCCGCCATAACTGCCATTTTATTGAACTTAGCCATAGTTGTATTTCGATTCTGTTTATTTTACTTGACTCTTACCTTTGAACACGACCACTGCCGTCACCACCTGCAAGGGCCTCCACCTCATCGGCTGATACGAGGTTAAAGTCGCCATTGATGGTATGTTTGAGTGCCGATGCGGCCACAGCAAACTCCAGAGCCTCGCCCTGTGTGGGCTTGGTGAGAAGGCCGTGAATAACACCACCGCTGAAGGAGTCGCCACCGCCTACCCTATCAACAATGGGAAGAATGTCGTAGCGCTTTGAAACATAGAACTCTTCGCCATTGTAAATCATTGCCTTCCAACCGTTATGGCTGGCCGAGAGGGACTCTCTCAAGGTGGAGATTACATACTTAAAGCCGAACTCCTTTTTCATCTGCTCGAAGATAGCCTTGTAGCCCTCGGCGTCGGTCTTGCCACCCTCCACATCGGCATCGGGTTTGAAGCCCAAGCAAAGCTCCGCATCCTCCTCATTACCGATACAAACATCAACATACTGCATCAAGGGGCGCATAATAGATTGAGCCTTCTCCTTGGTCCATAGCTTTTTGCGGAAGTTGAGATCAACCGACACTGTAGCACCATGGCGCTTGGCGGCCTCACAAGCAAGCCTTGTCAGCTCGGCAGCCTTATCGGAGATGGCAGGAGTGATACCCGACCAATGGAACCAATCGGCACCCTCCATAATCGCATCGAAGTCGAAGTCCTCCACCGAGGCCTCGGCAATCGAGGAGCCCGCACGGTCGTAGATAACCTTGCTGGGGCGCATAGCCGAACCGCTCTCGAGGTAGTAGATACCGAGTCGCTTACCGCCTCGTGCAATGAAGTCGGTGTGCACACCATAGCGACGAAGTGCGTTGAGGGCCGACTGACCAATCTCGTGAGCGGGCAGTTTGGTCACAAAATAGGCTTCGTGGCCGTAGTTTGCACAGCTAACTGCCACATTTGCTTCACCGCCACCATAGACAACATCAAACTGGTCGGCTTGCACAAAACGGTTGTTCAATCCTGCGGGCGAGAGGCGCAACATAATCTCGCCAAAGGTTACAATTTTCATAGTGTTTTCGGTTTTATATTATTCGTCAAATTTTCCACTCTATGGGGGTTTTCATAAAGACACACCACCCAATATGCAAATATAAGAATTTTTTTGCGAGTTTGTACCTTTTCCCACCTCTTTTCCGCTCAAAACAAGTCGCTCGGACTCGGATGACAATCTGGTTGGAAATTTTGCATCTTCACAAGAAGGAAAATGAATAGTTTTAGCCTCTCAAATACCCTCTTTTCAACAAAACTTTGTGGGGCAATTTTCAATTCTCAATTCTCTTTCCGATATTTGCGCCACGAAATTGACAAAACAGAACAAAACGATATGGAAGAGAAAGAGTATTTGGAGCAGTACGAGCAAAGACTCGAGAAGCTACTCGCTGGTCTTTGTGGCACCGAGGGTAGTATGTTCCTCGTTGAAGAATTGGAAGAGCGCTGGACAGAAGACGCTCCCGAATATATGGTTGATGCGGTGAGCCAAATCAATTCCTACCCCGCCTTCACACTCGCCGTTGCAGGCTTCTATGGTATGGCGCTCGCAGCCCTTTGGGACACAGCCTGGGAGGCGAACAAGAGCCGTTCCTATGCAGAATTTAGGGCCAAGGGCGGCGGCTTCGACACCGTCGATGAGTATATCTTGGAGCACATTTTGGCCATCAAGCCCGAGAGCGACACTCGCGAGTGGGTGGATGATATGATGCGCACCCTCGCCCACTCGGTGATGACAGCCATTCAACACGAAAACATTGAGCACCAAACCACTCGCGCCTTCTACATCCTTGCTCGTTCGGCAAAGGTTATGTTCAGAGCAGGTGTAACCCTTGAGCTCAAACGCCGTGGCTACCACTACGAGAAGGTGCGCCTTGAGGACTTCGTAAACTAACCCACCAAAGAACTCCTCGGAAGAAAACAAAGCCGACGACTCCACACCACGGAGTCGTCGGCTTTTTATCTTTCGTTGCCACCAAAAGCGTAGAAATCTCATAAAATTTTCTAACTTTGTGATATATTTCGCCACGCCGCCAAATGGCAGAAGGCACAACACAAGCCAAAGATGGAAAAGAAAAAAATAGCAGTCATTGCGACTCATAAATCCAACGAGCTCCTGCCCGCACTCGAGGCCGCACTCATTCTAAGGGATGAGAGTCCCGAGGAGTACACCGTATGCCTCATTGCTCTTGGCACCAACGATTCGGCAGCCGACAGCGCACGCGAAGCGCTCTTTCGTGGTGCCGACTCGGCGCTGGTGGTGAGCGACCCGTTGCTGGAGGGCATAGACGAGGCCACCCTCATCAACATCGTGAGCGAACAACTCACCTCACAGTACAGCACCATCATAACAAGCGGTACGGGCAGCGACTATCGTCCTCGCAACGCCCACCGAGTGTTGCGCTACAAGCGAGCCCTGACGGACTCGGAGCTCGGGCCCGACACTCCATATCGCCACCTCTACGACGAGTATCCCCACCTGCGCATCCCATCCTGCAACATCCGCGAGTTGGGACTCTGCCCCGAGACCTTCATTCTTTTGAATGAGGGCCTTAACAGCAGTTCGAATGGCGACGAGCGTTGGGGCAAGGGCTCGGCGCCCATTGTCGTAAACTACTCGGAGGAGAGCCACGAATGGTTGGAGAGAATTGCACAACTACTCAATGCCTATCGCCCCTCTCGCTCTTCTCGCCGATTGAGGGACGCACAGCTTGTTGTCGGCGGTGGCTACGGCATAGGCTCTGCGGAGGGTTTCGAGCGCCTTTCGGAGTTTGCAACGGAAATCAGAGCCAAGATGGGTGCAACGCGTGCGGCCATCGACTCGGAGTTCTGCCCCGCAAAACTTATGATTGGCCCCACGGGCGAGCGCATAAAACCGAAAGTCTATATTGCCTGCGGCATCTCGGGCCAGATACAACATATGGCCGGCATTGCCGAGAACACAACCATCATTGCCATTAACACCGACCCCGAAGCCCCCATCATTGAACAGGCCGACCTCTCCATAATCGGCCCCGTCGAGGAGG
>JAZQZA010000071.1:0-3255 GCA_045633765.1 Tidjanibacter sp.
CAACCCTCTTTGCTACAGGCTGTTGTGGTGTGGGTGCACCCTCCTCCTTTTTCAGGGGGGCAAGTGCCGGAGTCGCTACATCAAAGTTTTTTTTTTGACCCAAGTTCGCAATCCTCATCAGGCCCAACTCAACGTGCAGGCGCTGATTGGTGGCTGTGCGGAAGCCGCCATCGATGGCACCCAGCAGAGAGATGGCATTGAAGAGGAAGTTTATGTCGCACTCCTGACTCTGCAGACGATAGCGCTCCAACAGCGAGCCGCTCATCTCCAGCAGGGGGAGTGTCTGGGGGTCCTTACACATCAGAAGGTCCCTCATATGGCTTGCCAGGCCCGAGGCAAAAGTCTGGCCCGAGAAGCCCTTTTTGAGCACCTCATCGAAGGTCATAAGAGCGCTCTTGTAGTCGCCTTCGAAGAGTGCGCGGGTGACGCCGAAGTAGGTGTCGTAGTCGAGCACATTGAGTGTGGCAGCCACATCTTTGTACTCCAGCTTGCCGCCGCAGAACGATACGGCCTTGTCGAACATCGAGAGCGCATCCCTCATACCGCCGTCGGATTTGAGAGCAATAAGGTGCAGCGACTCGTCGTCGAAGGTCACACCCTCACGGGTGGCAATGGTCTTCAGATATTCAACCGCATCCTCAAGTCTTATGCGTTGGAAATCATAGATTTGGCAGCGCGAGAGGATGGTTGCGGGAATCTTGTGTTTCTCGGTTGTTGCAAGGACAAAGATTGCGTGGTGGGGAGGCTCCTCGAGTGTCTTGAGGAAGGCATTGAAGGCCGCCTGTGAGAGCATATGCACCTCGTCGATGATATAGACGCTGTACTCGCCAATCTGGGGAGGAACTCTCACCTGGTCCGTAAGGTCACGGATATTCTCCACCGAGTTGTTCGATGCGGCGTCGAGCTCGTGAATCGAGAAGCTGCGGCCCTCGTTGAAGCTGCGGCACGACTCACACTCGCCACAAGCGTCGCCCTCTGCCGTTGGGTTCAGGCAGTTGATGGTCTTGGCGAAGATTCGCGCACAAGTGGTCTTACCCACACCTCGTGGGCCACAGAAGAGGAATGCGTGGGCGAGTTGTCCGCGGCTGATGGCGTTTTTGAGCGTGGTGGTGATATGGCTTTGGCCCACAACCGATTCGAAGGTTTGCGGGCGGTATTTGCGTGCCGAAACGATAAAGTTGTTCTCCATCTCTTGTCCTTGTCTTGTGAGGTATAACCTCACAAAGATACTACAAAGAGTTGAAAGTTGAAAGTTGAGAGTTGAAAATTCTTGTTTCTCGCACCTTTTTGCAGGGTGGCGCTCCAAAAACTTTTAGTGTATCCAATCGTTCTCCTTCTGCCGCCCGCCTTTCTGGGGTAACTTTCAATTTTGAATTTTGAATTTTGAATTTTGAATTTCGCCGTTAGGCGAGAATGGTGTGTTCGAGTAGGATTTTCAGGCCGATGAGGATGAGGATGATGCCTCCTGCGAGTTCGGCTCGTGACTTATGGCGAGTGCCAAAGATCGCACCCACCTTGACGCCCACGAACGAAAAGAGGAAGGTGGTAAGACCAATGCAAAGTGCAGAGCTCCAGATATCTACCTTCATAACGGCAAACGACACGCCCACCGCTAGAGCGTCAATGCTTGTGGCCACCGCTAAGGGGAACATCTTGCAGGTGGAGAGTTCCTCCTTTTCGCACCCCTTGCACTCCGCCTCATCCTCCTCTTTGTTGAGCGATTCGCGTATCATATTGATACCGATGAGAGCCAAGAGTCCGAATGCAATCCAATGGTCGAAACTCTCAATAGCCTCGCTGAAATGGATGCCGACAAAGTAGCCGACAATGGGCATAAGCGCCTGAAAACCACCAAACCACAAGCCCACAATAGCGCAATGGCCAAGGGTTGTACGTTTGATGGCAAGCCCTTTGCAAATGGCCACCGAGAAGGCGTCCATCGAAACGCCCACGGCAAGCAGTAGTAGTGTCAGCAAGTCCATTTTTTCTTCAGTAAAGGTGCGTTGAAAAATAAGTTCGGTGGGCTTGTTGGGCCCACCGAACTCTCTCTGTTACAGTACGATGTTGATAATCTTGCCCGGAACGATGATGACCTTCTTGGGGGTCTTGCCCTCGGTGTAGCGGAGGGTCTGCTCATCGGCCAGCACAAGGTTCTGGATCTCGTCGTTGGAGATACCCAGAGGCAGCGATTTCTTAAACCTCATCTTGCCGTTGAACGACACGGGGTACTCAAACGAGTTCTCAACCAAGAACTCGGGGTTGAACTCGGGGTAGTGGGCGTCGCAGATGGAACCCTCGCCTCCCAGCTGGTGCCACAGCTCCTCGGTGATGTGGGGTGTGAAGGGCGAAAGCAGCACGGCCAGAGGCTCCAGGATTGCCCTCTTGTTGCACTGTCCCAGCTCGTTGAGGCAAATCATAAATGCCGCAATCGAGGTGTTGAATGAGAAGTTCTCGATATCCTCCCTCACCTTCTTGATGGTCTTGTGGAGGGTCTTCAGCTCGGCGGGAGTGGGCTCCTCGTCGCTCACGCCGAAGTTGCCGGCCTTGTCGAAGAACTTGCTCCAGAAGCGGCGCAGGAACTTGTGAACGCCATCGATGCCGTTCGTATCCCAGGGTTTGCTCTGCTCCAAGGGGCCGAGGAACATCTCATACATACGCAGCGTGTCGGCGCCGTAGTTGTCCACGATGTAGTCGGGATTGACCACATTGAACATACTCTTACTCATCTTCTCGATAGCCCAGCCGCAGATATATTTGCCATCCTCAAGGATGAACTCGGCGTCGGCAAACTCGGGCCTCCAGGCACGGAAGGCGTCGAGGTCGAGGATGTCGTTCTTAACGATGTTTACATCGGTGTGAATCTCCTGTGTTTCGTATTGGTCTTTCAGACCGAGCGACACAAACTTATTGGTGCCCACAACTCGATAGACGAAGTTGGAACGGCCCTGAATCATACCCTGATTTACGAGCTTTTTGAAGGGCTCGTCCTCGCAAATTACACCCAGGTCGAAGAGGAATTTGTTCCAGAATCGCGAGTAGATAAGGTGACCAGTAGCGTGCTCAATACCACCGATATAGAGGTCCACATTGCGCCAATACTCGTTTGCCTCGCGGCTCACAAGGGCGTCGTTGTTGCGGGGGTCCATATAGCGCAGATAGTAGGCCGAAGAGCCTGCAAAACCGGGCATTGTGCTTGTCTCATAGGGGTAACCCTCTGCCGAGGCCCAACTCTTGGCGCGTGCCAATGGGGGCTCA
>JAZQZA010000072.1:0-6918 GCA_045633765.1 Tidjanibacter sp.
ATGGTGTATGTCGATGGTAAAAAATGGACTTACTATGATTACTACGACATCAAACTTATAAATGGCAAACCCAAGAAGGTCAAGATGACAGCAGTCGCACCGCTATTTGACGACCTCTACAACTTTACTGACATCGACAACAAAACAATGATTAGAAACCCTAAAAAGTAACCCGAAAACACACATTTTTTGACAAAAAAGTGCTTATTAAGTGCAAATAGGCAGATGGTTTGTCGAGTATCTTGCGAAAAATCAACGATTTACGGTTGTTCTGCTTTGACCTTACAAGCAGAGGGTCGGCGGTTCGAATCCGTCAACTCCCACAAACGAGCAAAAAGGTGTCGATTTTCGACACCTTTTGTTTTTTACACACAACCGTTGCAATGAAATTGCAAAAGGGTGTGTGGAGAAAACAAAAATGGGCGCGGAGCGGCTTTTGCGAGTTTGTAAGGGCCCCGCGGGAGCGCAACGGATCACAAGCGAAGCAACGCGCAGCGCAGTAATCCCTATCAACAACAAAAAGTAGCCGTTTGCGGCTTGTATTGCAACCTTACTGCCTTGGAGAGCCGACGGATCACAAGCGAAGCGCAGTAATCCGTAAAACAAAAACAACGCAACGCGCAGCGCAGTAATCCGTCTACCCGAATACAAACAACAAAAAAAGAGCCTGCTTTTTCGCAGACTCTTTTCTATTTTTCCCAAATACCTCTACATCACCACCAGCAGGGTGCCCACCGAAATCAGCGCCCAGAGGAGCACTCCCAAAATGAGAGGACGAGCCCCCACCCTCTTGATGGAGCCGAGCGAGAGGCCACAGCCAATCAGGAAGAGTGTTAGACTCAAGGCCCTCTTGGAGAGCATCACAATATTGCTCGTGAGCCACTCAGGCAGAGCCACATAGGTATTCAGCAGCATTGTGCCGATGAACATAAAAATAAACCACGGAATGGCCACCTTTTTGCCCTTGGATCGGAAGACCAGAATCGACACCAAGGCCAAGGGGAAAATCCAAAGCGCACGCGTGAGCTTTATGGTGGTAGCCACCTGAAGTGCCTCCTCGCCATAGGCCGCACCTGCACCCACCACCGAGCTGGTGTCGTGGATGGCAATGGCTGCCCAAGTGCCAAACTGTTGCTGGGTGAGCCCCAAAGCCTCACCGATGGGCGGGAAGATGAAGAGTGCTATGGCGTTGAGTACGAAGATGGTGGCGAGCGCCATCGAGGTATCGTTGTCGTCGGCTTCGATGATGGGGGCAACAGCCGCAATTGCCGAGCCGCCACAGATTGCCGTACCGGAGGAGATAAGGTAGGCGTTCTTGGGATTGACCTTGAGTAGTCTGCCGAGTGCCACACCCAGAATCATCACCCCCACAACCGAAACAATCGTAAAGAGCATACCCTCCTTGCCGGAGGCGATTGCGCTGTGGAGATTCATACCAAATCCAAGGCCCACAACGGCGGCCTGAAGCAGGTATTTCGACACCTTTTTATTGTTTTTGGCGTAGGGTGCGCCAATGGTCAGAGCCACGGCTATACCCATAAAGAGCGCCACGGCGGGCTTAACCATCAGTGCCCCACAAAGGCACAGCCAATAGCACATTTGCCGCAAAACCCTCATCGTGTACTCCTTGCGAGCCTGCTCAATAGTCTTGTTTTCTTCCTTCATATTTTTAGTTGTTTGACCGACAAAGATACGACTTAAAATCGAGAAAGAAGAATGAATGGGATTTTATATGTGACAAGTTGGGGGCGGTTTCCTCTGGCATTTATTTTGCGGTTGGAGGTGGAAAAGTTGTCGGGCACACCCCACACACCAAAGGGGGATGACGGCAGCAAAGTTTAACCAAAAACAAAAAAGTGTATTATGAAAAAACTCTTTCTCCTCTGTGCCGCTGCCCTTCTTTCGCTCGGCACTATCTCCGCCCAGGGTTGGGCGTGGGGCCCCAAGGTGGGTGCTACATTCGCCACCATCAACGGCATCCCCGACGCCAAAATCCTCCCCGGCATCTCTGCCGGACTCTTCTTCGAGAGCGTGGCCTGCAACTGGTTCGTAATCGAGAGCGACCTGCTATTCTCAATGCAGGGCTTCAAGGTCGAAAACAAGGATATGGACGCCTCCGTGAGGCTCAACTATATCTCAATGCCCGTGCTCGGCAAGTATTATGTGATTGACGGCCTCAACCTCCAGATGGGCGCCTCGTTCGACTACCTCATACACACGGGCGCCAAAGCCAATGGGGATGAGATAGACCTCGACGGCGAGTTCAACCGCTTCAACATTCAGCTCCTTGCGGGCCTCGCCTACGACTTCGACTTCGGTATGGTGCTCGAGGGCAGGTATCGCTATGGTCTGACGCCCCTCACCCCCGAGGCCGAGGATGTCTATTCGGGTATGTTGCAGGTGTCGGTGGGCTGGAGATTCTAACTCCGCAAACACTCACTCGCCTCAAAAAAAACATAGGGTGGCCCACATCTTGGGGCCACCCTATCGTTCTCATTACCCAGCGTGAGGTGGGCAACTATTTCATATTATCCTTGAAGAACTTATTGTAGTTATTCGACCAGTTGGCGTGAATCTCGTGCGACATCTCGGGATAGAACTCCATCTGTTTCACAGTGCTCTTGAGGTTATTGAAGGGAGCAATGTTGGTGTGGGGAGGGCAGGTGCCATCCTGCAAGCCGCTATCGGCAAAGACAGCACACGAGATGCGGGTAGCGAGGTTCTTGGTGTCGAAGTACGAGAGGAATGCATACATCTCCTCGTCGCTCATCGAGCCCTGATTCTCCTTGGCGGTGCTACCAGGCCACGATACAATCTGGAAGTAGTCGGGGAAGTCACCGAGGAAAGCCACGCCAGGAGCAATGGCGGTGAAGGGATAGGGACTCAAAGCGGCAGCCGCATAGGAGAAAGCACCACCCTGACTGTTACCCTCGGCAAAGAGGTTGTTCATATCGCTGGTGGGGCGGGTTGCCATAAAGCGCACAGCCTGCACGCAGTCCATAAAGGCACCACGGTAGTAGTAGCTATTCTTATCGCCGAAGTTGTAGGCAAACCAATCGCCGTAGATGTTCACAAAGTCACCCTTGCCGTCGGGCTCGCGAAGGTTGGCAGGGCGGTTATTGAGCACCTGACCGCGAGTCGAGAAGTAGAACTCGGCATACTTCACCGACGAGCCGCCCGAAGGACAGCTTGCCTTGGAGGTGGGTTTCTGGTCGTCGTAGCCGTAGAAGTGGATGAGCACGGGGTGTTTCTCACCATCCTGGGGCTCGCAATAGTAACCGCGAACAGTCACAGGCTCGCCACCGGGACCATCGGGAATAGACTGCAACTCAACAAGATAAACCTTCCTTGCCGAGGTGCTCTTGGCAGGAATCTCGGTGAGCACAGGGTTCATATCCAAAGCCTCCAACTCGGCCAGAGCAGCGCCCCAGAACTCGTTGAAGTCGGGCTGCATATCGGGCTCCGAAACAATCTCGAAGGGCTTAACGCCAAAGTTGAACGACTTTGCAATCTTGCCATTCACAGCGCAAGTTGCCTTGTAGAAACCGGGCTCAAGGGTAACATTGGGCTTGACGGGAAGATTCTTGGTCTGCTTGGCAGGAACCTCGTCGGTGTAGGTGACAATGTCGAGCTGTTTCTTCTTGTCGGAGTAGAAATAGACCTTCACCTGCGCCTCCATAGCCACCTCATTGAGGTTCTCGGCAGCGATGGTAATCTCGGGCTGACCCTCGTAAATCCAATTCTGCGTTACGGGCACAGAGAGTTTAAGCGGCGTAAGATCGGCGGGCTGCTCGGTTTTGCCACCATCCTCTTTACCATCTCCAACCACATCGGGATTGCCACAAGCGATAAACATCGCAGCAAGGGCTGCTAATAACAAAAACTTTTTCATCTTTTTTTAGGGTGTATTTTAGATAATCTGTTTTTTCTCGCTATTTGCTCAAAAGTAGAATCCTACCTAACTGCTTATTCTCCAACCTCATCAATCTCGGGACAACACAGCATCCCAGATAACCATACAAAGGTAGAAATTTATTTCCGAGAATCCAAGCAACCTTTACCGTAACTTCATTTGAGAGCCTGTTTGGGGATAATATGGTAGGCGCACAAGAAAGCGGGCCCACAGCTTACTCAAGGTAAGTGAGGAGCCCGCTTATCGCAGTGCAACGCAGCAGTCGCCCACACCTCTTTGCCACACGCCCACTCCCCTCCTCACCGCAATATTAGAGGGCATATTGTGGGATGAATGGTAGGCGCACAAGAAAGCGGGCCCACAGCTTACTCAAGGTAAGTGAGGAGCCCGCTTATCGCAGTGCAACGCAGCAGTCGCCCACAAGATGCCCTCTAATAACCGAGGATACGCATCATTGAACGATAACTCTGCTCCTTGGCAAAGAGTCGGGTATAGTACTCGCCCGTCTCTTTATCAATATCGATGAGAATGTGTTTGGGTGCGGGGGTCAGGCAGTGCTGGATACCGCCAAAGCCGCCCACAGACTCCTGATAGGCGCCCGTGTGGAAGAAGCCCACATACAAAGGCTCGTCGATGTCGTCCAACTTGGGCAGGAAGACCGCATTGGAGTGGGACTCGCCGCTATAGAAGTCCTCGCTGTCGCAGGTGAGGCCTCCGAGGAACACCCTCTGGTACTCCTTATTCCAATGGTTGATGGCCAAGAGGGGATAGCGCTGGTCGATACCCCAGATGTCGGGAAGGGTGGTCATAAACGAACTGTCGATCATATACCAACGCTCCCTATCGTTCTGTTGCTTCTGGTTGAGCACCGAGAAGAGAGTTGCGCCACTCTCACCCACAGTAAAGGAGCCGAACTCTGTGAAGATATTGGGCTCTTCCACACCATTCAGATTGCAGTTACTCTTGATTTGTGCGACAATCTCTTCGGCCATATACTCGTAGTCGTAGTCGAAGTTGAGCGAGTTCTTAATGGGAAATCCGCCTCCGATGTTTAGGCTATCCAGGTCGGGACAAATCTTCTTAAGTTCGCAGTAAACCTGAATACACTTGTTCAACTCGTTCCAATAGTATGCCGTATCCTTCATACCTGTATTGATGAAGAAGTGAAGCATTTTGAGTTTGAGTTTCTTATTACCTTTGATGCGCTTCTTGTAGAACTCTACGATGTCGTTGTAGCGAATACCGAGCCTGGAGGTATAGAAGTCGAACTTGGGCTCCTCCTCGGCCGCAATGCGGATGCCGAGCTTGCAGGGCTTCTCCAGAACGCTCTCTAGCTGGTCCAACTCCTCCTTATTATCGAGTACGGGAATGGTATTCTCGAAGCCGGAATTGATAAGGCTGGCGATATTCTCCACATACTGCATACGCTTGAAACCATTGCAAACCACATACATATCCTTATTTATGAGCCCCTGCTCGTAGAGCGCATTGATGATGTGGATGTCGTATGCCGACGAAGTCTCAAGATAGATGTCGTTCTTGAGCGCCTCCTCCAGAACGAACGAGAAGTGCGACGACTTGGTGCAGTAGCAATAGTTGTAGGTGCCTTTGTAATCCACCTTTGCCATCGCCACATTGAAGAGTCGTTTTGCCCTCTGAATCTGGGAGGATATTTTGGGAAGATAGGTAATTTTCAGCGGGGTGCCATACTGCTTGATGATATCCATCAGGGGCACATCGTGGAAGTAGAGCTCGTTATCCTCAACAGAAAATTCGTTCTGTGGCCAGTCATAGGTCTGCTCAATAAGATCTGTGTACTTGTTCTTCATTTTTCCAAAAAAGAATTTTAGTTTACAATCCGTCTTCGCTACTTGTGAAAAAAAATGACAAAGTAATCGAGTTACTTTTCAAATCGTTTCACAATGCAAAGCAAATAATTCTTTTTGAGAAAATCAACTTTTCTCCCTCATTTTACGCCCTCACCCCCTATTTTTCTTCCCAAAAGCCACTGGAAACTTCCGATTTCGGTCCTTGCAAGGGCCCGCAGTCACCCACCAACCACCGCTCAATAGGGCGGCAAAAATGGTCATTTTATGAAATTTTGGCAGATTTTCGGACTTTTTGGCAGATTATTAAATAATAATCATTACTTTTGGGAGTTCTTATGAAAGAGTAAATAATAATAAAACACAAAATACCACTATGACTGCAAAAATTAGCGCCATTATCGCACAGTACATCGGACAAGAGATCCGACTCATCATCCCCGAAGTGGGCACTCTCATCCGCCGCAAAGAGAGCGGTGAGATTATCTTTATGGATATGCTCAAGAAGAATGATGGTACGCTCGTTCAGCTCATCGTCAATGCGATGGATGTGAGCCCCAGCAAGGCCACCGAGATTACCAACCGATACATCGGCACAGTCAAACAGCAGCTCGAAAGCAACAAGAAGTTCATCATCGACGGCGTGGGCGTACTCCTTGCCCGCCCCGACGGCAAGATTGACTTCTCGTTCAACCCCTTTGCAAAATCGCTGCCCGAGCCTACCCCCGTGGCAAAACCCGCCAGCCACACCGTAGCTCGCCCCGTAAGCCCCATTCCTCCCGTGCAGAGGCCTGCGGCTCCCGCGCCACAGCCCGCACCCCAGCCTAAACCCGCTGCGCCCGTACAGCCCAAACCTGCCACTGCTGCACAGCCTGCACCCCAGCCCAAGCCCGCTGCTCCCGTGCAGCCCAAGAAGGTAGAGGCAGAAGCTCCCAAAAAAGCAGAGGTAGAGGCCCCCAAGAAGGTGGAGGCAGAGGCACCCAAGAGGCCCGCAGAGCAGGTTGCAAAGGGCCCCAAGAGGCCTGCGCCCAAGAAGCCCGCTCCCAAGGTGGACCTTCTCACCGTATTTGCAATCGTCGCAGCCGTCATAGCACTCATCACCCTCATTTGGGGTTTCTCGGCTCCCTCCTACGACAACGCACCAATGGAGGAGTTTGTTCAGCCCACAACGCTCGATGA
>JAZQZA010000073.1:0-12647 GCA_045633765.1 Tidjanibacter sp.
AAAGAGGCTATTGCAATTCTTACGGGTGGCGGTCCTGCTCCCGGTATGAACACCGTTGTAGGCTCCGTTGCCAAGACTTTCATCACCAAAGGCTACCGTGTAATCGGTCTTCACGAGGGCTACACCGGTCTTTTTAAGACCGATGCTCGCTATGAGGATATCGACTTCCGCCGTGCCGACGACATCTTCAATCAGGGTGGCTCCTACCTCCAGATGAGCCGTTTCAAACCCACCGATGCCGACTTTGAGAACAACTTCAACCTCAAATTCTTCCAGGATAACAACATCAAACTGCTTGTTACCGTAGGTGGCGACGACACCGCTTCGACCGCCAACCGCATTGCGAAGTTCCTTGAGGCAAAACAGTATCCCATCGCCAACATCCACGTTCCCAAGACCATCGACAACGACCTTCCTCTGCCCGCAGGTGCTCCCACCTTCGGTTATGAGTCGGCAATGGACAAGGGTGCAGTGATTGGTCGTGCCGTTTATTCGGACGCTCGCACCAGCGGCAACTGGTTCATCATTGCTGCTATGGGTCGTTCGGCTGGCCACTTGGCTTGCGGTATCGGCGCAGCTTGCCACTATCCTATGATTGTCATCCCCGAGATGTTCAACAAAACCGAGATTACCGTTGATAAGATTGTAAACCTGGTTATCTCCTCCATCATCAAACGCAAACTTATGGGTATGGACTACGGTGCTGCTATGGTATCGGAGGGCGTATTCCACAGCCTCTCGGATGAGGAGATTAAGAATGCAGGTGTGAACTTCACCTACGATGAGCACGGCCACCCCGAGCTCGGTAAGGTTTCGAAGGCTCACGTCTTCAACGAGATTCTCGAGAAGAAGCTCAAAGCACTCAAGATCAAGGTTAAATCGCGTCCCGTAGAGATTGGTTATGAGGTGCGCTGCCAGACTCCCGTTGCAAGCGATCTTCTCTATTGCACCACTCTCGGTATGGGTGTTTACAAGCTCTTCAGCGAGGGTAAGACCGGCTGCATGGTATATGTTGCACAGGACGGCCAGATTAGCCAGCTCTACCTGAAAGACCTTCAGGATCCCACCACCGGCAAGATTCCTCCCCGTTTGGTTAATCCCGATGGCGACCAGTTCCAGGGCCTTGTGAACAACATCCTTTGCTACATCACCCCCGAGGATTACGAGGCTGCAAAGGCTTATGTTGCCAATCCCGAGGATTTTGACTTCAAGCGTATCCTCAACTGGTAAAAAGCGCATATAGCGGGCGATTTCCGCGTTGCACTGCGATAAGCGGGCTCCTCATTTGCGATAAGCAAACTGCGGGCCCGCTTTCTTGTGCGCCTTGAAATCCCCTCGCTCTCTGCGTTTTTACTTTCAAGGGGAGGCGGTCGGGAGCCCCACCCTCACTCGGTGTGGCCGAAGCCACCTGCGGGCTCGCTCCTTTGTTTGGCACAAAAATCCCTCCGTTATCTGCGTTTTTACTTATAAGCCCTATACGCCCAATACAACAAAAAAGGTCGCAGAATGTTTCTGCGACCTTTTTTGTTGAACTTTCAAAGATTTAGAGTTTGTCTACCGCTTTGCAGAGTCTTTCGAAAATCTCCTCCACAGTGCCGGTGCCGTCGATGGCTACATGCTTGCCCTGTGCTGCATAGTAGTCGGCCACAGCAGCGGTCTGCTCGTTGTAGATGCGGATGCGGTTGCGGATAACCTCCTCCGAAGCATCATCGGCACGACCACTCTCCTTGCCTCGGAGCAGAAGGCGCTGAATGAGCTCCTCCTCGGGAACCTCAAGCGACAGCATCACATCCACCTCGCTGTCCCACTCGACCATCAGTTGGTCGAACTGCTCGGCCTGATAGGTATTGCGTGGGAAGCCGTCGAAGATGCTACCCTCCACATCGCGGTGGGTGGCCATAAAATGTTTAACAATCTCGATTACCAGGGCGTCGGGTGCAAATTCGCCTCGAGCGATGCAAGCCTCCACCTTTTTTCCGGCAGGGGTCTGCTCCTGAATCTCATTTCTAATGACCTGACCGGTCGAAATATGGTTGAATCCGTACTTCTCAACCAACTTTACAGCCTGGGTGCCTTTACCTGCTCCCGGAGGGCCGAATAATACAATATTTTTCATTTACGCCGAAATGTGACTTTTTTCACGAGTGCAAATATACACATTTATCCGCAATCTCTATACCTAATTACTAAAAATTTTTATTATCTTTGCCACAAATTGAAATTTTAGGACTATGAGCAAGCGAACAGAGATTGCAGAGTTGGGGCAGTTTGGCCTCATTGACCGCCTTACGGAGGGAATGGAGAGGATGAATAGCACAACGATTGTGGGCGTTGGTGACGACGCTGCAGTTATTGATGCGGGCGATAGGTATATGCTCCTTTCGACCGAACTTTTTATGGAAGGAGTCCATTTCGACCTCACATACTTCCCACTCAAACACCTTGGCTATAAGGTTGTTGTGGCTGCGATGAGCGACATTATTGCAATGAATGGCACGCCCAAACAGCTGACCCTTTCGCTGGGTGTGTCGGCAAGATTCTCTGTGGAGCACCTGGAGGAGTTGTATGAGGGTGTGAAGGCCGCTTGCAAGGAGTATTCCATTGACCTTGTGGGTGGCGACACTACCGCCTCCATTAATGGTCTTTCGATTGGTGTTACAGCCGTAGGTGAGGTCGCAAAAGAGAGGCTTGTGCGCCGTAGTGGTGCCAAGGAAAATGACCTTGTGTGTATCACCAGCGATCTCGGTGCTGCCTATATGGGACTCCACCTGTTGGAGAGGGAGCGCATTGCTCTGGATGGCCATCCCAACCCAGAGCCCGACTTTGCCGGTCACGAGTATATTTTGCGTCGTTGGCTCAAGCCCGATTTGCGATTGGATATCATAAAAGCTCTTGAGGCAGAGGGTATTATCCCGACCGCAATGATTGATATTACCGATGGTCTTGCCTCGGATGCTTTGCAGCTTTGCAAGGCTTCGGGTTGTGGTGTGAGGCTCTACCTGGAGCGCATCCCCATCGCTGCCGAGACAAGGGCTATGGCCGAGGAACTCAATGCCGATCCCATTGTGGCAATGCTCAATGGTGGCGACGACTATGAGCTGATGTTCACCGTGCCTTTGGAGCTAAGGGATAAGGTTCTTCACTTCGGCGGCGTGGATGTTATTGGCCACGTTACAACCCACGGTGCTGTGCTTGTGACGCCCGAGGGTGGTGAGTTGCCAATTACCGCACCCGGCTTTGCGGCCAAGAAAAGGGACTAACTTATTAAAATAGGGATAATTTTGCATTTTGAATTTTGCATTTTGAATTTTCTTCGTATATTTGCGGGCTAATTTGAGGCATTTATGGACGCACTGAAGGATTTTGCCATTCATTTCAAGGGACTCAAGGCCGGAGAGCACGAGTTTGAATACAAGCTCGATAAGGCATTTTTGGAGGCCGTTGGCGATGAGGAAATGGTTGATGCCGAGGTGGTTGCCAATGTGGTGATGACCAAGACTGCGTCGATGCTCACCTTCAAAGTGTCGCTTGACGGTACTGCGATTGTGGAGTGCGATAGGTGCCTTGACGAACTCGAGTATCCCATCCAGACGGAGGATATGCTCTTCGTGAAGTTCAGCGAGGAGGAGTTTGAGTTCGACGGCGAGGTGATGTGGCTCAATCCCGCAGACGAGGAGATTAACCTCGCGGATTACATCTACGAGAGTCTCTTGCTGGCCCTTCCATATCAGAGGGTGCACGAGGATATTGAGGACTGCAATCCCGAGATGATTAATCGCTTCAGCATTGTGAGCGAGGAGGAGTTCGACGAGATTGCCGAGCCCAAGGAGCAGAGCCTTGCAGGCGGCGAGAGTGGCGCAAAACTTGCAGCCCTCAAGCAGAGCCTCGAAGCTCAAGAGAAAGATGAGTAAGAAGATAATAACTTTATAAATAACAAACAATTATGGCACATCCTAAACACAAGGTTTCGTCCACCAGAAGAGACAAACGCAGAACTCACTATGTTGCTGCTGTTCCTACCGTAGCTGTATGCTCGAACTGCGGTTCGCCCGTTCAGTACCACCGCGTATGCCCCGAGTGTGGTTTCTACCGTGGCAAATTGGCTATCGAGAAAAAAGCCGAGTAAGAAAGAATAACAATCTGCAATGCGTAATCTTCGCATAGGTATCGACGCAATGGGTGGTGATTTCGCCCCCGAAGCAGTCGTTAAAGGTGTAGTAGAGGCCATTCCGGAGTTGGATGCCACAACTACCGTGGTTCTTTTTGGTGACAAGGAGGCCATTGAGAGGTGTCTGGCAGCTGAAGGATATAGTGGCAATCGAGTTGAGATTGTGGCAACCTCGGAGGTTATCACAATGAATGACCACCCTGCCAAGGCCTTTCAAACAAAGACCGACAGCAGTATCCGTAAGGGTTTTGAGTACCTGAAGGCGAAGAAGATTGATGGTATCGCAAGTGCTGGTTCGACCGGCGCGATGATGGCAGGCGCAATGTTTACGGTGGGTGTTACCGAAGGTGTCATCCGTCCTGCAATTTCGGCTGCTATCGCAAATGTCAGGGGAGGCTACACACTCCTTTTGGATGTGGGCCTGAATGTGGATTGCAAACCCGAGGTACTTCACCAGTACGCTATTATGGGTAGCATCTACGCCAAGGACCTCTGGGGTCTTGAGTCGCCCAAGGTGGGCTTGCTCAATATCGGTGAGGAGGAGAGCAAGGGTAATGCTGCTGCCAAGGCGGCATACCAGATGCTCAAAGAGGAGAGCGCAATCAACTTTGTGGGCAATATTGAGGGTAAGGATTTCTACCTCGGAAAGGCCGATGTGGTGGTTTGCGACGGTTTTATGGGCAATGTCCTGCTGAAACTCTCCGAGAGCCTCCGTTATATCGCCAAGGCCCGCAAGATTGAGGATCAGTTCCTTGATAATCTCAACTACGAGATTAAGGGCGGCACCCCTGCGCTGGGAGTAAACGATGTGGTGATTGTTGGCCACGGAAGCTCAACGGTACTCGCGCTGAAGAATATGGTTCTCCAGACCGAGTTGAGCATTAAGGCCGGCTATGCCGAGGATATCCGCCGCGCATTTGCAGAGAGAAACACTACTGCCGAGTAGTCGCCTTCTTGGAGGCGTGTAGGGCACGAGGTCTTGGAAGAGAAGACCACTTGGTTCCATAGTTCAACGGATAGAACGACAGTTTCCTAAACTGTAAATCTGGGTTCGATTCCCGGTGGGACTACAAAAAACGCAGAGAACAGATGAGTTCTCTGCGTTTTTTTAGCTTTCAGCGTTCAGTGTTAAGCATTCAGTGTTCCGGTATGGGAAACTTGCAATTGCTGGTGAGGTTAGAACGAGCGGCTTACCTTGAGCGATAGTATATTATCATCGTTGCTGGAGAGCGAGAGGGCATACCACCACGCACCCTGCGATTTGCGGCAACGGTAGCTCACACCCCAATCAATTGAACCATAGGGAATGATGTCGGCAAAGCCGGCCTTCACACCCAGATAAGGGGTTATGCGGCTCTCGCCAAAGCGCCAACGGAGGTCGGCGTAGATGGGGATTATCGCGTTGTCATAGGGGCCTTCAGCATTGAGGGGGCGCATCTCGTAGCCTATACCTACGCCTGCATAGAATCGCTTGGAGAAGTTGTAACCCACTGAGCCGCCTATGGTTATGGGGGTGTCGCCACCTAAACCGAGGTCTATGCGGTAGCCCAAGCCACGGAGTTCGTTGCCCAACGAGAGGCCCGAGGCTCTTGTCTGATGTGTGAGGTCCCATCCCCACAGGTAGAAGGGGAGCGCGGCCACAAGGCAGCTGCCGCCGATGACTGTTTGTATTAGGCCGGGCAAAGCGAATGGGCTGAAAACGGAGTCGGTCTCTTTGAGTTGCTCGCGTATTTGCAGCTCGCTGATGTACAAGCAGATGGCTCCGCTGACAGTGACTGCACCGCTTACGATGGTTGTCCACTTGGCGTAGTTGTAGATGTTTTGGGTGTGGTCGGCCTCGAAATCTGTGAGGTGCCACGAGTAGGGGAGAGTCGACTGTGCAGGCTCAACCTCCTGAGCAAGTGCGATTTGCGGCATTGCAATTAGTACACACAGCGCAAGAATAGTGAAAAGTTTTTTCATGGTTATATAATTAGTGTGTTTGCTGGGTTAATATTACGGTTTTATGTGTTACTTGCAGAGCCGCTGATAGCTGCTGATAGCTATTAGTTTTCGTTTTCTTGGAGCGATGTGATAGGGATTTTTTTTGAGTATTTGCACTCTGCGTCGGTGAAGGTGCCATCCTTGAGGAGGTAGGTGTTACCCTCGTTATCCACAACCGTAAGCGAGAAAGTGGCCGAGATGGTGCCCACGCCCTCGTTGTCGAGGTCCAACTTTGTGAATGTCACCGTACCCTCGGTGGCGTACATCGTTTGGTCGTTCCACTCGATGAGCGTTGGCTCAATGCCGTGGTAGTCGCCCTCCAGAGAGTTGCAAAACTCTTGGGTGGAGATGGGGTAGGGTATGCCAATCTCGGGCAGTGAGAGGTTGCAGGAGTTGAGCTCGAGTTTCAGCTCCTTCTCGCCCGAGAGGTGGGTGCGATAGTAGCTGAGGTAGAAGCCAACCTTCTGGCTGCTCTCTAGGTTATCCCAGTCGTAGTCCCAGATGTAGTGGAAAAACCAGTTGCCTTGGTTTTCGTGCACCTCCTCCACGCCGGCTTCGTAGTGTTCTTCGCCTTCGGGGCTCACGAGCGTAAACTCCGAGGGGTTGGACATCGTGTCGTAGATAGCCTCGTAGAGTCCGTCGAACAGGTCGCACGAGGTCATCAGCAGCATACTGATTCCAATAAGTAGAATGCGTTTCATAGTTGGTATATTTTAAGTGGAGATTATTGTGGTTAGAAATTATAGGCGTAGCGCAGTGAAACGGTTGGAACAAAGGTAGTTACTTGCTCTGATTTGAAGGTGACGGAGTAGTCGGGAGAGCCCATTGTGCCATTCTCGGTGGTTGTGCGTTTCTGTATGGTGCTCTGTTGCAGCATAAGACCCACTGCCACCGAGTTGTGCGCGTCTATCCTCCAACCAATCTGTGGCTCAACAAATAGGCCATCGTAGTCGCAATCATCCAAACCTCCTGGAACAAATCCGAAGCCGTATCTTGCCACAAGGCCAAATGTGTAGCCCGCGTCAATGCTGGCGTAGAGCCTATCCAAGTTATAACCAACTCGCAGGAATAGAGGTATATCCAACTCATTGTGCTCGTTTTTTCGCGGGAAACCCTTTAGTTTGTACGATGATGCGATACGAAGGCCCAAGCCCCCACCCACTCTCCAGTGGTTATTCAGATTGTACAGGACCACAAACTCGGGAGTGAGCGATATGATGGCCTCCCTATCGACAACGCCAATGCCTGTTTTGAAGTCCGTATCAACAATTCCCACACCTGTTGAAACCTCCGCAGAGATGGTGAGTCGGTCCTGTGCCGACGCCAAAGTTGGCAGTGCCAAAATGATGGCTAAAAGAAGAAGGGCTTTTTTCATAGTGCTAATGGTTTTATGTGTTACTTGCAGAGTCTTTGGTAGTTGCAGTGGAGCAGGTTGTGGTCGTCGTCGTAGAGGTGCATACCGTTGCCCTTGCAGAACTTCCACATTTTGCAATCCTTGCAGAGCCCTTTGTGAGCCCACTCTCGGTTGCGGAATGGCTCGAAGCGATTTTGCCACACATCCCATAGGTCGTCACGGTAGATGTTGCCCTGGTCGAAGCCTGCGCGGATGCTTGTACAGCCCGAAATTGAGCCGTCAATCTTGATTCCCGCAATGCTCACGCCCGCCATACAGCCGAAGAAGTTATCCCTCACCTCTGCCTCATAGCCGCCGAGGAAACCCTCGCAGGCGTAGTTACATTGGATGCGTCCCTCCTTGCGTGTGGCGGCGATAAACTCCATAAGTCCACGATACTCTTCGGGCGGCAGTTGGAGCGCCTCGTCCTCGGCAGCCCTGCCTACGGGGAAGATGGTAAAGAGCCTCCACGCCTTGCAGCCGCGAGAGATGAGGAACTCCTTGAACTTTGGTAGGTCTTTGTAATTATCTCTGTTTACACAGGTTACCACATCGTAGGCGATGCCTTTGGTGGCGATTATTACATCCAATGCGCGGATGGCGTTCTGCCAACTGTTGGGGTTGCGGCGGATGTAGTTGTGCTGCTCCTCGAAACCGTCAATGGATACCGTTATGGAGCGTAGGCCTGCAGCAAGGAGTGAGCGCATACGCTCGGCCGTAAGGAGCATACCATTGGTTACAATGCCCCAGGGGTAGCCACGCTTGTAGAGCTCTCGGCCCACCTCCTCGAGGTCCTTGCGACAGAGCGCCTCGCCACCGGTGATGACAATCATAACCTTGTGAGGATCAACGTGTGGAGTCACTTTGTCGATGGCTGCAAGGAAGTCCTTGGCGGGCATATCGGGGGTGGCCGACGAGGCACGGCAGTCGCTGCCACAGTGTCGACAGTTGAGATTGCAACGCAAGGTGCACTCCCAAAAGATCTCCCTCAATTCGTGTTTCTCGGCCAACTCTTTTTTGATTCCTGCGAAGAGTCCCAGCGCTATGCGTTTGCGGAGTCCTAATTTGATACTCGTCATAGTGTTAGATGTTAGTTTGTTGTGATGAAAACCACTATTTCTCCTCCATAACGACGTTCACATTGTTGTAGTTGCCTGCCGTTACGGTTATGTGTGTGTGTTGGAATTCGCCATTTTCTGCGCCGTCAATGTCGGTTGCCAGGAGAGTTCTTTCTACTCTGAAATCGTCGAACTGCAACTTGAAATAGCCATTTTGGTCGGTGTAGGTGGGGGCGTTGAGCTCCGAAGAGGAGATGCAAATGTTTTCGATGGGGTTGAGATTGACATCCACCACATAGCCCTCGGCGAAGTTGAATGAAGGGTCAAATTCCTGTGGCTCAATGCCGTAGCAAGCTGTTAGAATGGGGGTTGCCGAAAAGCCCAACAGGCTCAAGCAGATGTTTTTAAGTCCTCGTTTCATAGTAGCAAAAGTTTTGTTCTATATATATAGATGCAAAAAGAACCCGAAACGTTGCATCGGGTTGAACTTTTTTGCATTTATTTTATATAGGAGGTCTGTTTTTTAGGCTTGGGACTCCTCGAAGAAGCTCCAGAGTGCATCGCCCACGGGAACGGGAGCCACGATTTTGATGGGCTCCTTCCTTACGGGGTGGGTGAACTCCACGCTGCGCGAGTGGAGTGAAATGCCACCGCCCTGATTGGAGCGTTTGGCGCCATATTTAAGATCGCCTTTGATGGGGCAGCCGACCTTGGAAAGCTGACAACGAATCTGGTGGTGACGACCCGTAATGAGCTCAATCTCAAGAAGCTTATAGTTTTTGCTGCCACCCAGCATACGATACTTCAACTCGGCCCTCTTGGCGTCGCCCTTCTGGGAATTGTAGGCTACCGCCTTGTTGGTTTTGCCATCGCGTGTGATGAAGTGAACGAGTGTGCCCTCCAACTCCTCGGGGGCCTCCTCACATACTGCCCAATAGCGCTTGTCGATTTTTCTGTCGCGCACCATCTCATTGAGCCTCACCAGAGCCTTGCTCGTCTTGGCAAAGATAACCACGCCGCTGACGGGTCTGTCGATGCGGTGAACAACACCGAGAAAAACCTCACCGGGTTTCTCGTCACGGTGTTTGATGAACTCCTTAATCTCGTCCTCCAATCCGGGAGTGCCCTCGGTGTCGGATTGTACAAGGTCGCCCGCGTGTTTGTTCACTGCGAGGATGTGGTTGTCTTCGTAGAGTATATCTTGCTTTTTGAACATCTGTTTCTTATGTATTTATGGGTTAGGGTAGGGATGTTAGAGAGAGAAGGTGAAGGGCATAAGGTCGCTGGCGCTATTGACCACAGTTGCCGAGCCTGCGCCACTCATAATAACGCGGAAGTTGAGACCCTGACGCTTCTCCACATCGTGCAACACCTGGCGGCATTGACCACAGGGGTAACACTCGCGGTGGCTTGGTACGGAGGCGATAGCCAGAGCTACAATTCTATCCTCGGGGCAGGTTGCCTGATGGTGGTAGAGGAGGGTGCGCTCGGCACACAAACCTGCGGGATAGACCTCACTTTCGACATTACTACCGGTGACGATACGGCCACTCTCGAGCCTTGCGGCTGCTCCCACGTGGAAGTTCGAGTAGGAGGCGATCGCATTGTTGCAAGCCATCTGTGCGGCCATAACAAGCTCCCTATCTTCCGCAGTCATATCGGCGATGGAGTCGTAGTGTTTGTACTCCAGAGTTAGAATTTTTTCCATACTTTTTGGTGTTTATTATATGGTACAATAACGACCTTTGGGGCTCAAAAATTGTGCCCAACAAGCGAGCTCCGTTTTGTGGGTGGCTACTCCCAGGGCCAGCACCAGGTGCGAGCCTTTACGGTGTAGCTATTGCCATTGGTCAAAATCACCTTGCATTTACGCTTGGTGGAGAAGATTGGGTTGATGTATTGATTGAGGTTCTCGCTACTACCACTCTGTGTTACTTTGCCATAGCCAGGATTTTTCTTCAGGTGGAAAACCTCCATCCTTACGCTCCATTTGTTGCCCACCTTGGTGGCATTGCCGAGAATATCACCCTTTTTAACCTTCTGGCCGCTGGTGATATTAACAACCTCAAAGCCCCTCAAGCGGGTATAGATTCCGTCCTCGTGGCGAATCAAAACGCGGCTCTCGGACACCTCCTCAACAACGCCATTGCGCGGTGCGAAAACTGCCGTCTGGTGGGGAGTCGTAAACTCCCAGGCGCAGAAGTCTACAATGTTTTGTGCCTTGCCGAGTCCGAGCTGAACGGGGGTGAGGGAGGTGGCAACAACCTCGGCGCCTTTCTCCATCGGGAGGCGATAGACTGCGTCGGTCTGGGGCGATTCAACTACGGTTGTCTGGGCGCTCAATGCGAGTGTGCACAAAAGCGCGGTGAGGGTGATAATTACTCGTTTCATCGTTTTATAAGTTTTACTACATTTTCAACGTGGTGGGTGTGGGGGAACATATCTACGGGCTGAACGGCCACAATCTTGTAGTGCTCATTCATCAGTGCCAAGTCGCGAGCCTGTGTTGCAGGGTTGCAACTCACATAGACGATACGCTCCGGGGCAGCCTTGAGGATTGTGGCGATGACATCCTCGTGAACGCCTGCGCGTGGGGGATCGAGGATGACCACATCGGGCCTGCCGTTCTGCTCCACAAACTCATCGTTCATAACATCCTTCATATCGCCAGCATAGAAGGTGGTGTTGGTGATGCCGTTGATGGCCGAATTGACCTTGGCGTCCTCAATAGCCTCCTCGACATACTCAACGCCCACAACGCTCTTTGCCTTGGCAGCCACAAAGTTGGCAATGGTGCCGGTGCCGGTGTAGAGGTCATAGACAACCTCATATCCCTTGAGGTCGGCAAACTCCCTTGCGACCTTGTAGAGTTCGTAGGCTTGCTCGGAATTGGTCTGGTAGAACGACTTGGGGCCCACTTTGAAACGGAGGTTCTCCATCTGCTCGAAGATGTGGTCGCGGCCCGCATAGAGAATGGGCTCGCGGTCGCCGAGCGAGTCGTTGAGTTTGTCGTTTATCATATAGACCAGCGAGGTGATCTCGGGGAAGGTGGCCTTAATGTGGCCCATAACGAGGTCGATAGCCTCCGAGTTATCCTCGGCGAAAACTACGATTACCATAACCTCACCCGTTGATGCTGTGCGTATTACGATGTTGCGCATCAGACCCGAGTGCTGACGGATGTCGTAGAAGGGAATCTGGTTTTCGATGCAGAATTTCTTCACCTCATTGCGAATCTCATTGGAGGGGGAGCTCTGCAGGTGGCAGTAGTCGATGTCGAGAATCTTATCGAACATACCGGGGATGTGAAAACCGAGTGCGGGGGTATCCGCAATCTCCTCACCACGAGCAACCTCCTCATAGGTCTTCCAACGCTTGGGGGCGAAGGTAAACTCGAGTTTGTTGCGGTAGTGGTCGGTCTTTGCCGAGCCGAGAATGGGGCTTATCTCGGGTAGTTCGAGGTGGCCGATGCGTGTGAGTTGGTCCACAACCTGCTGCTGTTTGAAGGCTATCTGCTCGCTGTAGGGGATGTTCTGCCACTTGCAGCCGCCACACACTCCAAAGTGGGCGCAGAAGGGCTCAACCCTCATTGGCGAGCGCTCGATGTATTCGGTGACATAGCCCTCCATATAGCGGCGGCGCTTGGTGCGAATCTGCACATTGACAACATCTCCGGGGACTGTGAGGGGGACAAAAACGACTATGTCGTTCCATTTGCCCATAGCGTTACCTTCGGCCGCCAGCGATGTTATTTTTAACCCCTCAAGATGGGGATGTCTGTTTCTTGCCATAATAGTTCGGATATATTATCAACAAAGATACTTATTTTCTCAAAAAAATCACTACATTTGTAGGAAATATTCGCTTTTACACACTTTTGAGAGAAAAAATAAAAGAAATATATGGCAAAAATTGCGCGTTTTGTATTCAATCACTTCGGGGTGAACTGCTATGTGCTGTGGGACGAGAAGAGCGGTGAGGCTCTGATTGTCGATCCCGGATGTGTGAATGAGGCTGAAAGGGGAAAACTTACAGCGTTTGTGGC
>JAZQZA010000074.1:0-7892 GCA_045633765.1 Tidjanibacter sp.
AGGAAGATGGGCTCGTGCTCCAGGTGGAGACTCGAGCCGAGACCTACAAGGGGCAATCTCTTGACCAGGAGTATTTCGTTACTGCGGAAGACCTGGAAAACTTTGTGAAGTATCGCCGCAGCGCCTCGAAACGCTCCGACCTTACCGTGCGTGAGGTGAAGTCCTACGGCTTCGACACCTCACAGACCCTCTTCTACATTCTCAACTACGACCAAGGTTGGGAGGTTGTGTCGGCCGACAAACGCATTCAGCCCACTCTTGCCCACGGCGATAGTGGTGAGTTTACAATGGAGTGCGACAACGATGCTATGAAGTTCTGGATGAATATGTTGGCCGATGGTGTTTTACAGATGCGTCTTGGTAATATCGCCGAGGATAAAAATGCCGACTCCACCGAGAGGTCTGCCGACGAAAAGGGTGTCACCTTCCAGGACAATGTGGCTTTCTGGAACGCCATTAGTCCATCGGCTGAAGCAACCAAAGGCGGTGGTATTAATATTCCAACTCCTGGTCCATTGTTGCCAGGTGACACTACACTTTTGCCAACACATAAATATTACCTGCCACACTTATCAGAAACATGGACAGAAAGCACATATTATGGCCCATACATACAAACACAATGGGGACAAGGATATCCTTGGAATGAGTGTTGTCCAAATATAGATAGTGTTAGTGTACAAGCTAAAGTTGGGTGTGCTGCTGTTGCTACAGGACAAATGCTTTACTATCTACAAGATAAGTACAACTTGATCATTTACACACCTGAAAGTATTATTTGTAGTTCGGACCTTTCCAAAAACCCTCCCAAAGTTGATTGGATCCCGTTTTTCCCAAATTACGAACTATGGGATGATATGGCCACTTATTATTTTGAAAGAGATGAAATAGAACACTCCGATGGAAACGTAAGCTATGTTGCAGCGCTACTTTCTTACTTGGGAAAATTTTTAAATATGATGTATGAAGTAGAAGGATCCTATATACAAAATCATATGGTTGTGAGTGATTGTTTGGAGGTGCAGTACAATATAGATTGTCTTAATAATAACATTGGTATTGGGTATTCAGTATCAACTATCAAGAATCAACTCAAGAACGAAGCCCTACCCGTTATCATTTACACATATTTCACTCAAGACAATAATATTGGACATATGTGGATAATAGACGGATGTTATACATTTAGGCATGTTATTAGAAATTATTATGTGTTATCAACTAGCATAATGGATTCTTTTGAACTCGGAACTATTACTAAGGAAGAGGCCACTGGATACGAAGATACTATTCACAGTGGTGATGGAGATACATTCCATATGAATTGGGGCGAAGGTGGTGACTATGATGGATGGTATGCTCAATCAACAAATAGTTGGAATCCCACTTCAAGCAGCTCATTTGTGCCTTCACAAGCAAAAATAATATATGATTTTTCACCAATACATTAGAATTATGAAAGCATTGAGATTTTTATTATTGACTCTGATTGTGGTGGCCACTGTAGGGTGTGGTGATGACGATGATTGGATGGATTATTATCAACCCAGACGCTTTATCGATGTAAAGGCTTATTGCGAGAGGTTGGATATGCGAGCAAGCAGTCAGATTACTCCTGATACATTTCGTTTTCAGATTGTCTATGTGTACGATGAAGAGGCTTCGGCAGCCCGTGAAAGTGAGAACGAGCGAGTGGAAAATGAAATTTGGGAGTATATCCAAACAAAAAAACCACAGTATTATTTACGCCCCCAAGCACAACACGTCTCTGTGATTGACGACTCAGTGGAGGAGTTCAAAATTACAGCCGACAAAACCCTCTTCGGAATCGAAGCCGGCGGAGTTCTCAACTCTTACATCGGCGTGGCACCTACGTGGTACAATGCGGTTATTTCCTACCCAACGAATTGCATTAAAACCTTCCGTTCAGTGGATGAACACCTCTTTATGCCGATTCACGAAATTATTGGCCCAGATTATATGTTGCTGTATTCGATGCGGTTCTGGTCCTATCCAGTCCCCGAATATCACGACTACGACAGCGTGACCATTACGGTTTATGTGCGCCTTACAAGTGGTGTGGAATTAACAGCATCAGAATTGATACCGTTCTATAATTAGCCATCGCGCCTCTCAACTCGAGAATTGGCGTTGAGAGCGAATCAATGGTGTAACAAAACTCCCAATCATCTAACCCTATTAGTAGTGATATCCAACTTACTAATGTGGTTTTGATTGGGAGTTTTGTTTGTTATAATAGAACAAAAATCTACTCGCCAGGAGGTCGCCTATCGCGATTTTACATCCTTGGAGCAGGTGACACCCTCGGATGAGAGGGCCCATTTGCCGTGTGCTCTGAGGGCCTGCTCGATGATGTCCCTCACGCAGCCCTTGCCGCCACCGAACTCCGACACATAGCGTGCCGCCTCAAGGCACTCCCAAGCCGCATCGGCGGGTGCTACGGGAAGGCCCACAGCCTTCATACACTCCAAGTCGGGAATGTCGTCGCCCATAAAGAGCACATTCTCGCGGTTGAGACCCAGGCGTGCGATGACCTCATTCAAACAACCGAGTTTGTCGCCCACATCTAGGTGGAGCTCCTCCACGCCGAAGTGCTCGAAGCGCTTGCGCAGAATCTCACCACGACCGCCACTGATGATGACCACCTTGTAGCCCATCTTTATTGCGTAGGCCACCGCATAGCCATCCTTGGCGTAGTACTTACGGATGAAGTCGCCGTCGGCCAGAGGAATAATGCCGCCGTCGGTGAAGACGCCATCCACATCAAACACAAAGGCCTCCACCTTTGCAATATCTTCCTTAAAGTTTCCCATATTCTATCCTTGTTTTGAGTTCTGATAATCTGCTTGTTCCCCCCTGCGGACTCTCTCTAAACAACCTTGAATGCCCAGAGCGAGTGGTCGATTTCCGCAAAGGCCCACTTGCTGCCTGCCCCCTCCTTGGTGCCCAGCGCCTTGCAGATGGCTGCCGAGGAGAGTGGGAAGCCGTGGCGTATGAGTTCAATGCCCTTGCCTTTGCCCAGAAGCCTCTTTATCTGCTTGGGCTGATAGGGGAGCGCCACCTCTATATTATATATATGTCCCATTGGGGTTGTCGGTTTTGTGGTCGCAAAGCCATAGGGGCCGTAGTGGTCCAAACCCTCGCTCCGACACCACTCGGCCACAAGCCCCGCCTTGCGTATGGCCGCATCGGGCACCACAAGGTAGTGGTATTCTGCGGGGGCGAACTCCTCCCGCAAGGTCGCCTCGGTGGCTCGGGTGGCGGCACACTCAAAGGAGCCGATGCCGAGTGCGGTGGCTGTTATGGTGCCCCCCGCCTTGCCCTGTGACCAATAGACCACCACCTCCTTGACCTCGCCTCCGAGCGATATGACCTCCACATCGCTACCCTCGCCAAAGCGCACAAGCGCCTCGGTGGTGTCGAACATTGGGGAGAGTTTGATGGCCAGATTGCGGGCCTTGGCCTTGAGCGTGGGGAGCAGGGCCGCAATGTTGGGGCTACAATCCTCCAGGCATACCATCTTCTTTCCCTCGGCACTGCGGCGGTCGGGGTCGGCGTATATCAAATCGACACTCCCGAATTGCTCCAGCAGCTCCTCGGCCTTGCCGCAGAAGAGTTCCACATTGTCCGCTCCGAGGAGCGAGAGGTTGTGGCGTGTTATGGCGGCTAGTTCGGGGTTTTGTTCGGCAGCCACTACGCGGCGGAAACGGCGCGAGAGGTAGAGCGAATCGACACCCAGACCACAGGTGAGGTCCAGAGCCACATCGCCCCCGAATCGTTTGTGGGCGGCACACTCCTCGCTGCTCGACTGCTCAAAGGCGAGCGAGGGGAGGATTGCTCGTGCGGCGTAGTAGGAGGGTAGTTTGCGGCGAGCCCTCTGGAGATACTTCACCTGCGAGGCCACGAGTCGCGCGGAGGGCACACCCTTGGAGAGCGCAATCTTGTTTGGGTCGCGCTCAATGTTCTCCTCAATGGCGGCTCTCACCTCCTGGCTGAGGAGCAGTTCTAACTCCTTACTTTCCACTCTTTCTTATCTTTTCGTAGTGAAGCAACAACGACTCCGCCGGCCATCAGCAGGTAGCATAGTGCCACCATCCACGCGGGCATCTGCACCTCCAGCGCACTCCACTCAAGTGCGGCGGCGCCCTCCACCAGACGGTTTTGTAGCGTTGCAGTTCCTCCGATGAGGGTGCTCATTATGGGCTGGAGTACTTCCAGCGGCAAAGTTACCCAAATTAATCCCAATAGCACAATAATTTCGGCAGTAAGTATCACAAAAGGGTTCAAAAATATGCCCACAAGGCTCACCACTGAGAAGGTGTGGGCCACAAGCGGAAGGGTAGCAATGGTGGAACAAAGGCCAACGATGACTACACCAAGAAGGGTTTTGAGCCACCTCTTGTTGCTTCCCGCGCCGAAAAATTCCGCCAGAGGCTCGTAGCCTATGGCTATGCCCACAACGGCCGCAAAGGAGAGTTGGAAACTTATATCGAAGAGGTTGTTGGGATTCACAAGGAGCATCACCGAGGCGGCGCCGGCGAGCAGATTGAGGGAGCTCTTGGAGGTACCGTAGGCCAGAGCCATCTGTGCCGTGCAGAAGATTATGGTGGCCCTTACGGCCGAGGGCGAGAGGCCCGAAATGAAGGCATAGAGAATCAGAATGATGGTGGCTGTGATGTTGCGAACGATGTGTCCGCGGCGCGAGGTGAGCGGCAACAACCAGCCCAGCCACCACACCGCCATTGCCACAAGGCCTATATGAAGGCCCGAGATGGCCAGCAGGTGGGAGGTGCCTGCACGCGAGTAACTCTCACGCAATGAGGGGGTAATCTCTCCCCTCCACCCCGTGAGCATAGCCTCCACAATGGCCTCCTCGCTCTTCGCCAGATGGAGTCGTTCGATGCGCTCCACCATCTTGTGTTGCATCCTGCGACCAAGGATTGCAAGGCCTTGTTTTGGCTCCTCTGCGGTGGGGCGCCAATCTGCCCTTGTGGTTGCCCACAACTCTCCCACATATCCTCTTCGCCCCATAAGACTACCATAGCTCCCCTCGGGCAGAGGGTTTAGGTAGCCGCTCACGACTCCTCGCTCGCCTATGGCAAGGGTGATGGAGGTGTCGGCTCGGAGGATGATTTTCTCGCTCTTGTCGTTGAGTCTCAGTGTGGCGTCACACCTCTGCCAGCGCCCTGAAATTGAGGGGTAGGAGGTGATGGTTGCGTGGTAGTTGAGTGGTGCTGTGGGAGGGGGAACGCTCTGGGGAGTGCGCAGAGAGGAGGTGGCAAGTGTCCAGAGGAGTATGGCACAGGCGATGTAGAGGGAGCCCTCCCTGCGAGTGCGAAGAGTGTAGGCGGCAAGTGAGCAGATGGCCCCACCGATGGCCGCCACCCACCACCTGAGCGTAACGACCTGCCCCAAGAGTATACCCACAATGACAAAGGGAAGTATCTTTATAAATGGAGGCAGAGAACGCATTTTTGAGGGATTAGTTATTAGCTGTTAGCTATTAGAAGTAATTTTCAACTTTGACCACGCTATGCGTGCTCTAAAATGCTCACGCTCGGCATAGTCTGCAGGCAGCCTCTGCGCTCGCTTACTCGCATTTGCCAACTTTCAACTTTCAACTCTCTCTGTTACCCCAATTTTCGCGGTCGAGGTTGCGGTAGCCGATAGCCTCGGCTATGTGGCTTGCGGTAATCTGGTCGGAGCCCTCAAGGTCGGCAATGGTGCGGGCTACCTTGATTATTCTGTTGTGGGCGCGTGCCGACAGTGAGAGTCGCTCCATAGCCCTCGAGAGCATCATCTGACTCTGCTGGTCCAGCGGGCAGAACTCGGCAATCATCGCGCTGTTCATCATTGCGTTGGTGAAGACCCCATCGATGCCCTCAAACCTCGCCCTTTGGCGCTCACGAGCGGCAATAACCCTCTCCCTTACCACACTGCTGGGTTCGGTGGGGGTGGTGTCGGTCATCTGGCTGTAGTCTACGGGGGTGACCTCAATCTGTATGTCGATGCGGTCCATTAGTGGCCCCGAGATTTTGTTTATGTACTTCTCTACGGCGTGGCGCGAGCAACTGCACTCCTTGGTGGGGTGGTTGTAGTAGCCACAAGGACAGGGATTCATTGAGGCGACAAGCATAAAATTGGCGGGGTAGGCTACCGAGTATTTAGCCCTTGCAACGGTGACAACCTTATCCTCCAAAGGCTGGCGCATAACCTCCAATATGGAGCGACCAAACTCGGGAAGCTCATCGAGAAAGAGAATGCCGTTGTGGGCGAGGGAAATCTCACCTGGCTGGGGGTTGCTGCCACCACCCACCATAGCCACCGCCGAGGCTAAGTGGTGGGGCGCACGGAAGGGACGACGAGTGAGCAGTCCCTTTTCGCTGCCGAGCTTGCCGGCCACGGAGTGTATCTTGGTGGTTTCGAGCGCCTCTTCGAGTGAGAGTGGGGGCATAATGGTCGGCATACGCCTCGCGAGCATCGTCTTGCCCGAGCCGGGGGCGCCAATCATCACAATATTGTGACCTCCGGCAGCCGCCACCTCCAAAGCCCTCTTCACATACTCCTGGCCCTTTACATCCGAGAAGTCCTCGGCGTAGCGGTTGGCCTTCTCGAGGAAGAGTTGCTGTGTGGCGACCTTTGTGGGGACTATTGCCCCGTCGCCGTTCAGGTAGTCCACGGCCTCCCTGAGTGAGGCTACTCCTATGATGTCGAGCCCCTCCACGACGGCAGCCTCCTCGGCATTGTCGCGTGGCAGAATCACCCCTCGGAAGCCTCTGCGGAGGGCCTCAATGGCTATGGGTAGCGCTCCGCGTATGGGTTTAATGGTGCCGTCCAACGACAACTCACCCGCAATAACCCAGCGGCCAATCTCCTCGGAGGCCACCTGCTCGGTGGCTGCCAGAATGGCCATAGCTATTGGTAGGTCGAGTGAGGAGCCCTCCTTTTTCAGGTCGGCGGGTGCGAGATTCACGACAATCTTCTTGCCCACCATCCTCAGGCCGCTATTCTCAAAGGCGGAGCGGATTCTCTCCTGACTCTCCTTTACGGCGCTGTCGGGCAGGCCTACGAGAAACATACCGATTCCGGGCGAAACATTCACCTCGACCTCCACACCGAGGGCATTGATGCCCACTACGGCGCTGCTATATACTCTCGTAAATGCCATTGTTTTAGAGTTGAAAGTTGAAAGTTGAGAGTTGAAAGTTAAGAGATAACATACTTAAGGTCCTTAATATCCCTAATTTCCTAAACTCCCTAAATAATTGTCAATTTTCAATTGTCAATTTTAGAATGGTGATTCCTCGCTGGTGCTCATTGCGCCACCTCGGGCCTTCGAGCCGTCGGGAGCCGATGAGGTTGGAGGCATACCGAAGTCCTCGCCTATGGCACCAAAGGCGCCTGCCGAGTCGAAGCCGCCACCTGCGATTTCCAGACCACCACCACCGATGGAGCTTCCGAACTCTCGCTCGCCTGTGAAGCCTCCTGCTGCGAGGGGGTCGAAGTCGCAGAACTGTGCATACTCGTTGATAAACTTGAGTTTTATGGTGTCGACAGCACCGTTACGGTGCTTGGCGATGATGACCTCTGCAAGGTTTTTGGTTGAGGTGCCATCCTCGAGCTGTGTGAGTCCGTAGTACTCGGGACGGTGGATGAAGGCCACAATGTCGGCATCCTGCTCAATAGCACCACTCTCTCGCAGATTAGAGAGCTGTGGACGCTTGGTGCCGCCCTGCGCCTCGGCCGAACGGTTGAGCTGCGAGAGGGCGATGATGGGGACATTGAGCTCCTTGGCGATAGCCTTCAGCGTACGCGAGATGTAGGCCACCTCCTGCTCACGGTTGCCACGGGTGTCCTGTGGGCCCGTCATC
>JAZQZA010000075.1:0-8581 GCA_045633765.1 Tidjanibacter sp.
CGCCAAGGGTGATAACCACCGAGGGTGGCTCACATTTTTTCCCCACCCCCAAGCCCTGAAACTACGAAAGAGTCGCACAGACTTTACACTTTTTTGGCCCCTTCGCATACGAGGCGGCCCACCAAAATAGACAATTCAACCACAACGAAATATATATAACATCAAATTAGTCAAAGATATGAAATTCAACAAAATCCTTCTGGCTGCATTGGCAACCTCTGTGATGGTTGCTTGCGGAGAACCCGAAGTTCAGGGTCCCAACTACGACGGCCTCACCGAGGTAACCTACACCTCGCACGACAAACGAATCATCAACCCCGAGCGCGGTTTCTACTCGCAGAAATCCTACCACTCTGTGGGTGACGGTTCTCTCTCCAAGAGTGCAGTCTCGGCAGCGCGCACCGCAGGTCGCTCGCTCTTCCTCACCCTCTTCTATCTGACCGACTACATCGATGGCGACATCGAGCAGGCATACCTCACCAATATGCAGGCAACCTTCGACAACCTCCGCGCAGGTGGCGGTAAGGCTATCGTGAGGTTTGCATACAAAAACAACGAGAGCAATAGCAACAAGCCCTGGGACGCAACCCAGGAGCAGGTGGCTCGCCACATCGAGCAGGTAGCTCCCATTTTGCGCAAGAATGCCGATGTTATCTACACCGTTCAGGCTGGTTTCATTGGTGTTTGGGGCGAGTGGTACTACACCTCCAACTTCCACTTCCCCATCAATACCGACGAGCAGTATGCCGACCGTCGTAAGGTTGTCGATGGCCTTCTGGCAGCACTTCCCAAGGATCGTCAGGTGGAGCTCCGCACCCCCGAGTTCAAGATGCGAATGTATGGCGTAGCGCTTGAGGATACCCTCACCCTCGCTACCGCACACAACGGCACCGACCTCGCTCGCCTTGCAGGTCACAACGACTGCTTCCTCGCCTCGACCAGCGACACCGGCACCTTCGAGGATAAGCGCGGTACCGGCGACTGGCTCTTCTGGGATGCCGAGAGCCGCTATACCATTATGGGTGGTGAGACTTGCGGCACAGGTGCCAAACTTCACCACTGCGAGAACGCCATCAAGCGTATGGAGGAGCAGCACTGGTCCTACCTTAACATCGGCTACCATCAGGATGTAATCAGCACTTGGCAGAACGAGAAGTGCTTCCCCGAGATTGAGAACCGCCTCGGCTATCGTCTGGCACTCGCCAACGCATACTACACCCCCACCGCAACCGCTGGTGGCGACTTCCGCGTAGTGCTCAACATTGAGAACAAAGGTTTTGCTGCTCCTATGAACCCCCGTGGTTGCGAGCTCGTGCTTGTTGGTGGCAACACCAAGGAGGTCTTCAAACTCAATGTCGATCCCCGCTTCTGGTTTGAGAGGACCATCACCAACATCGACACCACCATCACCCTTCCCGCCAACCTGGCAGCAGGTGAGTACAAACTCTACCTCAACCTCCCCGATGGTTACGAGAGCCTTGCAGGTGACCCCAAATACTCCATCCAGTTGGCTAACGACAACATTTGGGACGCCAAGACCGGCTACAACTTCCTTACTAATGTAACTGTTCAGTAGTGATGTCTCAGCAGAATAATACGAAAAAAGGGTGGTTGATGTATGCCATCATCACCCTTGTAACCTGGGGTATCTGGGGCGCCTTCAGCGAGGTCCCCGGCTGTCCCTCCACAATGGTCTATGCTATTTGGGCCCTCTCGATGGTGCCTTGTATGATTGTGGCCTTGTGGCTTGGTGGCTGGAAGGTTGCCCACGATAAGAAGAGCATCTTCTCGGGTGCGATGGTAGGTCTGTTGGGCTCGGGCGGTCAGTTGTTGCTGTTTGCCGCCCTGAAGGAGGGCCCCGCCTATATCGTCTTCCCCTTTATCTCGATGTCGCCCATTGTGACTATCGTGATGAGTATGATTTTCCTCAAGGAGAAGGCAAACAAGACCCAGTGGTTGGGTATTGTTGTGGCACTTGTGGCCATCTTCTTCCTCTCGTGGCAGGATCCCACCGACACCAATATCAAGGGCTACGGTTGGCTCATCTTGGCAACCCTTGTATTCCTTATGTGGGGTATTCAGGGCTACTTCTTCAAGTTTGCCAACGACTCGATGCCCTCCGAGAGCGTCTTCTTCTACCAGACCATCTGGTCGCTGGTGCTGATTCCTGTGGCACTTCTGATGACCGAGGGTGGCCTGGAGGGTGCTATGGTTTCGTCGAAGATTTTCTGGACCGTTCTGGGTATCCAGAGCCTCAATGCTATTGGTGCACTTACGATCAACTACGCCTACCGCTACGGTAAGGCCATCATCGTTTCGCCCATTCAGGGTCTGGCTCCCGTTGTGACCATCATCATTTCGCTGGTGCTCTACGGCAAGGTTCCCGGTCCTATGTTGGCAATTGGTTTGGTGCTCGCAACTGTGGCCATCGTGGCCCTCTCGCTGGAGCCCAAGCCCAAGGATGAGAAATAAAAAAATAAGCTTACGATAATGAAGAGAATTTGGATAGTACTCCTGGCCGCTGCGACAACTGCAATGGTTGGCTGCGCGGAGAGGGCCTCGGAGCAGAAGGGTGTTACGAGCTACACCTTCCCCAATGAGCACACCACCGTGGAGGTTGCACAGCCCGCCGAGGGAATCAAGCCCAAGAACATAATTTTTATGATTGGTGACGGTATGGGTCTGGAGCAGCTCTCTACCGCTTGGGTGGCCAATAGGGGCAAACTCAACATCACCGACGCAATGCCCTATGTGGGCCTCCAGAAGACCTATTGCCTTGATTGGCTGGTGACCGACTCGGCCGCTGCGGGTACCGCTTTGGCTACGGGAGAGAAGACCAATAAGGGTATGATTGCCACCAACCCCGAGGGCGTGGAACTCTCGTCTATGATGGATGCCGCACAGAAGGCCGGCAAGCGTACGGGTGTGGTTGTGGTGTGCCGTCTGAACGATGCAACCCCCGCAACCTTCTGCTGCAACAACCCCGATAGGGATGAGGCGGAGGATATCTCGGCCGACTACCTTGCCTGCGGTGTCGATTATATCGCAGGTGGCGGTATGAACTATTGGCGCGATGAGCGCACCGATGGTCGCGACATCTTCGCCGAGATTGGCGATAAGGGCTACACCACTTGCCAGAGCGAACAGGAGCTGATGGCTGCCGAGGAACTTCCCGTGGCAGCTGTCTTGGCACCTCTGGAGCTGCCTTCGGCCCTGAGTGGCGAGAGGGGCGATATGTTCCGTAATATGGTGGGCAAGGGCCTCGATATGCTCTCGAAGGATAACAAGGAGGGCTTTGTGATGATGATTGAGGGCTCGTGCATCGACGATTGGCTGCACGCCAATAGGGTGGATGCTGCCGTTGAGGAGATTCTGGACTTCGACCGCGTTGTGGGCGATGTTCTCCAGTGGGCCGAGAAGGATGGCGAGACCTTGGTTGTCGTTACTGCCGACCACGCAACGGGCGCGATGACGCTGCTGTGGGGCAATATAGCCGAGGGCACCGTTGAGGTGAACTTCGCAAATGAGGGCCACAATGGTATGATGGTTCCCTACTTTGCCTATGGCGCAGGTGCCGAGAAGTTTGAGGGCGTGGTGGAGAATGCCGAGCTCTCGCAGATGATTTCGGACTACATCAAATAGTATAAATCCCATCTGTTCCCCTAAATCCGAGGTTTTGCAAGGACTCACGGATTTGGAGGAGGGATGGAGCCAATGGATAGTTTATGAAACGAACAAGGTTTGCCATAGTGATTCTGGCGGTTGCTGCTGCTCTGGTCTGCCTGTCGCGATTGACTCGCGGCGGCGACAGTAAGGAGCAAAATGTGGCTCTTGCCGGCTATTGGGCAGACTACGGCCCAACCGCTCTGCTCGACGATGTCGAGGGCGCCGAAATGCGATTCAAGGAGTGGTGTGAGTTGCTGAAGAGTGCCGATGCCGAGTCGCAAAGTGGTGCTGTGGCCGAGTTCGTGGAGTTGATGGTTGCCGATGAGGTCTGCTACCACGTCTGGAGCGAGTGGGCGAGGATTTACCTCTATGGCGTCTGGTCGCCCGTACGCAACGACGAGGCCTTTGGGATGTTGCTCCAAGCCATCGCTACCGACCCGAGGGTGCCCGCCGATGGTAGGGATTATGTTCCCCGCCTGATGGATGTGCTGGCTCATAATAGGGTGGGCGATATGGCCGAGGATATAAGGATGTACGATGCGGCTGCCCAAGAGCGCCATTTGGCAGACTTTAGAGGCCGACGACTCCTTCTGCTGATTATAGATGTCACCTGCCCCTCGTGTGTGGATACGATGCAGGAGATTGAGGATAATCGCAGGGTGATGGGGGCTGCCGAAAGGGGCGAGTTGGCGATGGTGGTTGTGACCATCAACCAAACCCCCGAGAGTATCACACCTCTGGTGGAGGATAAGAAGAACACCCCGTGGCAGATTTTCTGCTCCTCGGTGGGCGAACTCGACGAGGCCTATTATGATACGGAGGCTGCGCCTGTGATGTTTCTCCTTTCGGAGGAGGGCAGGGTGGAGGTCGGTATGACTCGCGATGTGGAAGCGCTCGAAAGAGCGATAAGATAAACCATAAACCTTTGAGTGAGCCATAGTGTGTGGCTCCAATTAAGAAAATTAAGGATTTTGGTTAGTTAATGAAGGGAGAGACGGAGTGTCGCACCGCAAGGTCGCAACGCTCCGTTTCGTTTTTTTTGTTTAGGTCTACCAACAATCGTCACCGTCTACAGATTTAAGCCGATGAAGTTTTAAGGTCAATTTAACACCCCTACTCTAAATTGGTGAGGGGGTAGGGTGTGTATGGAGAAGCTATACGCACTCAACGCCAAGCTTTAATGATAAATACATCTGATAGCTCTGTGATATTAGAACTGTGCCTTAATCAAAGCCTCGCCTAATTTGTGAAGATACCCCTCTATCTCCATTGCGCGCTCAAAAGACGGTCGTTTTGTTCCACAGACATATTGCCTCATTAAAACTTCGCTAATACCCATTGCTTTTGCAACTTGTCTTACATTCAGTTCTGGGAATTTCTCAAATAGTTCGCCAATGGGGTTGTCCCCTTGTAAAAATCTATTTTGTCTTTCTTGCATGATTTTAACTATTAAGTTGTGTTCTGCAAATATACTTCACAAACTATATAATTGCAAGTATTCTGACCACTTGCTCGCCTAATAGGAGTCATACTTGAAACAATAATAAATAATCTATTCGACATAACACAACTATGTATCTTGGGTTACAAAAATGTAACCCACTACATTATTATTGCGAGAGGTGCTTATTCCAAACTATTTGGTAAGTCGTGTTTCTCGTGGGTTACAAAAATGTAACCTATGACATTTTGTGGCGTGAGGGACTTAATGGGAACGATTCCGTAAGTCTCGTTTTTAATGGGTTACAAAAATGTAACCCACGCACCAATTGTCAAGGAGTTGTGAAAAGGATTTTTCGCTTGCAACTAATAAGGATGGTGGAGAGTTTGCGTTTGTGGAGTGAATTTTGTGATTTGATAAACTATTTATATATTTGTCATAGGATTGCGGAATACGCAGTTTGTTTTGATGGCATTTAGGCTATTGTTGTTGTCAAGTAAAACGACCAAATTATTACTACGAACAAACAATAGGCACATTAAATGCTCACGCCTTTGGGCGTGGGTGTGCTTATGTTCGTATGGGTGCTTGGTCGTACCTTCTTGACAAGTGAGCATTACCCACGCTTCTCTTTTTGAGTTAAACGGTTGTCATCTGCTGGCAAAGAAACTCTTATTGTTTAACTTAAATTTCAAGGTATGAAACTTAAAACAGCAGTTATGTTGGGTCTGATAGGTACCCTATTAGGTCTCATTTTGCCCATTGTAGGAGGGGATGTGTATTGGGGTTTTCACTTTGGCTTGTTTGTAAGATTAGGCCATGTTATAACCAACGCAACACTATTCTTATTTTTCTTCACTTTGTATAAAAAACAAAAACAACAATAATTATGGATGAAACTGGATTGCTGATATTGGGACTTATATGGGCGATATTATGTCTTGTGTTGTTCTTCAAAGTATGGGGAGCTTGCGATAATATCAAACGATTAACAGATAAATATGTTCCTGAGGATGAAGAGAAGAGTGCGCCTGACATGTCAACTTCTAATATAATAGAAGAAAGTGTTTCGCTCAAATCTACTCCCGAGACAAGAGAGGATATAGATAATTGGCTCATAGAAGAGTAGTGTGTTACTGGGTTAATATAGACGGCCAAAAATACTATTACAAATAAAGGGGGAGTAATATATCCCCCTTTATTTGTTGCCATAATTTGTTGTGGGTTACAAAAATGTAACCCACGACTGTATTGTCGATGAGGTAGGAATTCCTTGAAAGGTGGGGTTTGCGTGTATAAAACTTGTTGCTATTAGGGCGTGGCAAGATTTATTGCAGCGAGTCGTTCGACCAGATGCCCGTCATTATGGCGCCGTCGGCCCTCATATAGAGGCCCGCACCGTCGCGCAGCCCCTCGGCCCAGAAACCACACCACCACGAACCATCGGCCCAATGGTAGATGCCAAAGCCGTGGCGCAGACCGCCCATACTCTCGCCCTCCCACGAGTCGCCACTCGAGAGCCTCTCGTGACTCCAGCGATAGGAGTTGGCGATGGATGGGGTGTGCGGCCCACAGGGGAGAGAGTTCTCTATGGGGCCGAAGTAGATGTTGCGTCCCTCGGCGTCGTAGAAGGCACCGTGGCCGCTGGGCAGACCATTCTCGATGTAGCCCACATAAACCGTCGCGCCCTCCACCCCGGCAAAGTGATGCCCGGGGGAGAGAATGATGACTCCCGACCCGCTAAAGTCGTTGAAGTTGCCATAAATCCTCTGCTGGGGGGTAACAATGCGACACATCCCATACTGCTTGCCGTCCTCCCAATGGCTCACAAGGTGGATGCCATCGTCCCAAACGAAGGTGCCGTAGCCGTCGCGCAGACCTCGCCGCAGCTCGCCGTAGTAACACCCCTCGTCGTAGGAGCGGTAGTGGTATCTGTAGGGCAGCTGCGAGGGCTCGCCAGCCCAATAGGCCGCCAGCTCGGGAGCAAACGACAAGAAGTGATTCCTCAGCGCCTCTGCCGCCTTCGATTCGCCGTTCTCGGCCGAAAGTCGCATAAAGTGGAGCCAGCGGGCGGAATTGGGCTCGGTGCCCCAGCCGTGGAGGTAACACATTGCTGCATTGTATTGTGCGGTGCTGTTGCCGCTGCGCGCCTCGGTGAGAAAGTCGCCCAATTCCTGTGCATTGAGAGAACCTCCTACGCACGCGCACATTATTAATATAAGTATAAATCGTCTCATTTTCAGCCTTGTTATGCACAAAGATAACTAAAAAACGCGGTCGCACATCAAAAAACTCGCCCAATTATTTTTTTATAAGGAAAAGAGTTGTATTTTTGTGCCGATTTTCCGTCAAGTGATAAGAGCGACTGATTGAAGATCTAGGTTCTTGGTAATGCTGAAAATGAATTTTTGAAAATTTGTTGCGCAAAGTTTTGTGAAATAAAAAAAATCACATATCTTTGCAACCCCAAATAAGGGCAAACCGCTGCCGATGTAGCTCAGTTGGCCAGAGCAGCTGATTTGTAATCAGCTGGTCGGGGGTTCGAATCCCTCCATCGGCTCAAGTCCGGGCAGGGCAACAAAAAGACATATTGGGAGAGTTCCAGAGTGGCCAAATGGGGCAGACTGTAAATCTGTTGGCAACGCCTTCGGTGGTTCGAATCCATCCTCTCCCACACTTCAAAAGTTCAATTCATCAGGATATGGTGGATTGTTCTTTTGTGGTTCTCGGTGGCGGAATCGAGGTCCCACAAAAAAGAGTCGGCGCTTATCAGGTGGCGACTTTTGGTGTGACAAAGAGCCCAATGCTGAAACTGCGGAAGTAGCTCAGTTGATAGAGCATTAGCCTTCCAAGCTAAGGGTCGCGAGTTTGAGCCTCGTCTTCCGCTCCAAAACGAAACAAAGACAATTAACATAAATACTTATCTAATAACAACTACAAAGTTATGGCAAAAGAAAAATTTGACAGGTCAAAGCCTCACGTAAACGTAGGTACTATCGGCCACGTTGACCACGGTAAAACTACTCTTACCGCTGCTATTACCCAGGTTCTTGGTAAAAAAGGTCTTTCGGAGCTCCGTTCGTTCGACTCGATCGACAACGCACCCGAGGAGAAAGAGCGTGGTATCACCATTAACACCGCTCACATTGAGTATCAGACTGCAAACCGTCACTATGCTCACGTAGACTGCCCCGGCCACGCCGACTACGTTAAGAACATGGTAACTGGTGCTGCTCAGATGGATGGTGCTATCTTGGTAGTTGCTTCGACCGACGGTCCTATGCCCCAGACTCGTGAGCACGTTCTTTTGGCTCGCCAGGTGAACGTTCCTAAGATCGTTGTTTTCATGAACAAATGCGATATGGTTGACGACGCTGAGATGCTTGACCTCGTTGAGATGGAGATCCGTGACGTATTGAGCGCAAACGGTTTCGACGGTGACAACGCTCCCGTTATCCGCGGTTCTGCTCTGGG
>JAZQZA010000076.1:0-45358 GCA_045633765.1 Tidjanibacter sp.
CCATAGGTCTCTCGCTCTTCACCTCGCGCCAGCGCCTGGAACGCAAGCACCAGCGACTCATCGAGGAGAAGGCCAAACAGGAGCTCAACGCCAAGAATGAGATAATAAAGATCCAGAAGCTCCAGCAGTTCCAGGAGCAGCGCAATATGGCGGAGCTCACCCGAGAGCTCAATGAGGCTCTGTCGCTCGACGAGAAACAGATGAGAACGGAGATTAGGCGTATCATCGCCCGCGCCCAGAAGCGCAACGACACGAGTGGCGACTGGGTGGAGGTGGAGAAGATGTTGGTCGATAGCAACGACACATTCTTTGAGAACCTCAAGAGGGAGTTCCCCAACCTCACCAAGAACGAGCGCAAGCTCTGCACATTCATCCACCTGAACCTCTCGACCAAGGAGATATCCAAGATTACCCACCAGAGCGTCGGCAGTATCAACATTGCACGCTCGCGTCTGCGTCGTAAGTTTGGCATCACGGGCGACAACCGTTCGCTCATCGCCTTCCTCGACCGTTTCAAGAATCCCGACTCGGCGCAGTAGCCTCGTGTAGGAGCGGCTTCCATATCGCGGGTGTCGTAGACGAGGCCGGCTTTGAGTTCGAGGTGGGTGCCCTTCACCTCGTAGTCGATGATGAGTCCGTGGAGCCTGTAGATGTGTAAAGAGCCGCACTGAGGACAGGCTATGACCTCTCCCCAACGAAGTCTGTAAAAGATCTCGGTGGAGTGGCTGGTGATGTGGATCAAATTGAGCTTCATAATCACTGTAGTTTTCTACCCTTACTATAAGGTAAAAAATTTTCTTTTTGGCCGATTTTTGAGGGATTTTTTTGATGAGTTTCCTGAAAAATTCTTGATTGTTGCGCTATTTCGCTGAAAAATAGCGACCAAAACCAACGGTTTTTCCTATATTTGTTGTAGGATATTTATGTAAAATGATGAGTATGAATAAAAATAATAGGGGAGCGTTGGCTCTTGGTGGGTTGGTCAAGATGCTTCTTGGTGGCACTCTGATGGCACTTTTGCTCTTCCTGCCCGCAGGTAGCTGGGCGTGGTGTGGTGGTTGGCGACTTATGGGGCTACTCTTTGTGCCGATGATGGTGCTCGGAGTTGTGATGCTTATAGCCTCGCCCGAGCTTCTGGCTCGTAGGCTCAACGCCAAGGAGAAACGCTCCGCCCAAGGGACTGTTGTGCGCCTTTCGGGATTGGTCTTTGTGGTGGGTTTTGTAGTTGCAGGGCTCGACCACCGCTTTGGGTGGAGTGGAGTGTCGGATGTGGCTATTGTGGTTGCCTCGGTGCTTTTTGTCGCCTCCTACGGACTCTATGGCGAGGTTATGAGGGAGAATGTGTGGCTCTCGCGCACCATTGAGGTCAGCCAGGGACAGAGGGTTGTGAGCACGGGGCTCTATGGCGTTGTGCGCCATCCGATGTACTTTGCCACCCTGCTGATGTTCCTCTCGATGCCTGTGGTTTTAGGCTCGTGGTGGTCGTTGGCGGTCTTTGCCTTCTATATACCTATTATAATTACCCGCACTCTTGACGAGGAGCGACTTCTGCGCGAGGAACTTGCAGGCTACAAGGAGTACTGCACCAAAGTCCGTTGGCGCATTCTCCCCTTTATTTGGTAGAGATACAGTCTTCGATATTTGGCGGCTCGATGGCTCGTTACCAGGTGGAGAAGATATTGTTCATCGTCTCAATCCTATCGACATAGAAGTCGTGGAATCGTTTGTAAGCCTCGTCAAACGAGAGGTGTTCGTCGCCATTTGCCAAGCCCGAAATATTGCCCGTAGTGGTGGGGTCCCAAATCGCAAAGTTGAGTTTTGCCGACTCGCCCAAATAGGCATATTGCTCCTCAATAAAATCCTCTATGGCCTTGAATCTAGGATAGAGAGTCTGCCACCTCTCCTTTGCCAGCTGTTTGAAGGCGGGGTCTTCAAAGAGTCTGCGATACCAAATTGCTCCCATCATAAAGAGTTTACCCCTGGCCTGTGGCGAGGCTTTGTAGGCAAATGTACCCCAATCGAAGTCCCAAATGGGGCCGGCGGTGAGCTTACCACCTCGGTCTTTGTGCATATAGACGCTGCCGGGGTTGGCGAGTTCGTGGTTGATACAAATCTCATACACAAGCCAATAATCCACAAACGATTGGGCGTCTATATATTTGGCATAACCCTCTGTGGGGCTCTTGAAGTTTGAGCCAAAGAGCACACCCTCCACCTCATTGAAGTAGTTTTTGCCCCACTCAATCTGTGCGGGGACAATATCCTCTTCGTCGGGGAACTTGATGGAGCTTGGGAAGCCTCGAGGTGTCCACCACTGATTGACATTGTCGAAGTGGAAGTCCATCTCGTAGACATAGCCACCCGTAATAGCATCACCCGAGGTGTCAGAAGCCTCCATTTCGGTAATGTTGATGCGGTTTTTGTCTATCCTTATCTGCTCGGTAAGCAGGTAGTTGCCGATATGCTTGCCATTGAGAACAACCTCTACATACTCCGTACGGGGAGTCCACGCAAGCGAGGTCTGCTCTGCTACGCGATAGGCCACCCTGTTGCGCATCATTGTGCGGTCCATTGTGTTTGCCAGCAGCACCCAGCGTTTGTGCTTGGGCATACCGAGAACAGAGGTTTTGGAGGGGAACTTCAGTGCGTAGGGTTTTTTGTCGAACTCCCAAGTGGAGTTACCCCTGCCCCTGATTTCAACATCACACTCTTCGAGTGATTCAAACTGTCCCCCTCCGTCGATACTTATGCGTGCGGCCCTCCAGTTCTCCTTATCCACAACGGGCACTCCGCCAACGGTGTTGATGACCATAACGGGCAGACCTGTCGAGAGTGACATACTGCGCTTTACCACAAACTCGTTGGATTTATAGACCGTACCCGTTGCACTCTCTTTAATATCGAGCGTCACCCTCAGGCTATAAACCTCGGCACCCGCGCAGTCGGCAATTACAGCCTCATATTCGCCTGTTTTGGAGCCATTGACAACGCGCGAGAGGGCAACCTCGGTGGGCGACTGCGTTGAGCCGGCCTTGCGCAACAGAACCTCGTAGCCGCTAACGCCCAGGAAGGCAACATCGGCATCCTCCACCTTGAATCGCACCCTTGCTTCGCCACCCTTCTCGAGTGCGTATGCCTGGGTGGCATCGACCTTAATGGTGTGCAACCCCTTTGGAGCATCGTTATTATCCTCCACAGAAGTCGTGCAACCCACAACTATCATAATCAGCGCAGCGAGTGCGCAAAATCCAAATCGTTTCATATCTCAATTTATTTTTTAAATACTCTCACATAGTCAATTTCGTAGGTGGCGGGCAGGCACGACTCGTCCAAACCCATAGCTCCGCCCCAATTACCGCCCCACGCGAGGTTGAGTTTGAGGTAGAAGGGGTTGTAGAAGGGCCAGGTGTCGTAGTTGTTCGTGTGGTCGTTGTTGAATGTGAAGTGCAACTCGCCGTCGAAGTAGAATTTTATGTAGTCCTCGGTCCACTCACAAGCATAGGTATGGAACTCTGTCTGTGCGGTTTTGAGGAACAGTTCGTGCGTTTTCTGTGTGCCGATGGAGTGGTAGTATGCCTGACAGTGGATGCTCGAGGAGACATAGTTGGGGTGGTAGCCCACGTGCTCCATAATATCAATCTCGCCATCGCCCGGCCACCTAGTGAAGTTCTTGGGCATCATCCAGAATGCGGGCCAGGTACCCTTGCCTACGGGGAGTTTGAGGCTTGCCTCGAAGTAGCCGTAGGTCCAGCTTGCGTTGGTGTTCATCCTGACGGACAACACCTTGTCGCCCACCTTCTTGGCGGTGATTTTGAGGGTGCCGTCGCTCACGAGCGCAACGGTATCTTGTCCCTCGCGACCACTCACATAGGTCTGCTTTTCGTTGTTGCCCCAGCCGCCGCCACCGGTCTCATACCACCACTTGCCGTTGTCGGGCAAGCGGCGACCTGCGGTGTTGAACTCATCCTGCCACACAAGATGATAGCCTGCGGGTGTGGGGATTTCGGGCTCCACAAACTCCACACCCTCGGGTACCTTGTAGCCTTCGGGTTTCTGAAATCCTGTCCAGACCAAAATCTGTGTCAGGGGGTTATTGGTGCAGTCGAGCACGCGGAGCGAGTTGTTGATGCGGATGTCGAGAGAAGTGAGAGCGTTGTGTGCGCAGTTGAGCTCTTCGAGTGCAGGGAAGGCCGAGATGTCAATGGCCCCAATGTTGTTATTGTTGCAGACGATGCGCCTTACGCCACCAAACTGTTCAATGCCCGCAAGCGAGCCCACGCCACACGAAGGTGCCACGATTTCATTCACAGCCGCAGCCTCCACCGTCGAGAGCACTCCGTCGCCGTCGGCATCCCACGCCTCCAGGAGGGCTGCCATAAGCGCCTTATCCTCCACCTCAACACTCACAATGTCGTAGTTCTGCCTAACGGGCAGATATGTATTATTTTTCCCCGAGCGAATGGTCAGCTGGGTTTGTCGTGCAGCATTCGTTTTGTTCTCGGGTACGGTAACTTTCACCTTTGTTGTTCCGGCAATACCTCCGCTGGGCGACACCTTGCACCAATCCACCGAGGAGCTGATACCCCAATCCGTTTCTGCCTCAATGGCCACCTCTACCGTTGCGCCCTCGTGTGTAAAGAGGAGTTCGGCAGGAGTGCAGACCACCTTGGGATGTGTTGGTTGGATGTTCTCCTCGTCGGGAGTTGTCTGACAACCACCAAGAAGGAGGGTTGCAGATAGTAGTGTGGCGAGTATCGTAGCAATCTTTTTCATAGCCATAGTAGCGAAGAAATGTGTTTTTTGGAAAGCTTGGTGTTGTTTAGTCTTCTTTCGTTGGTTTAGAAAAATGGGCAGGGGAGCCCATTTTGCCGGCTGTCCCCTGCCCACAGAAGTTTAGAAATTACTCAACAGTCTCGGTGTGCTCCTGGAAGAGAATTTCAGAGATTACGATTTCGGTACCTGCGGCGCAACCACCGAAGTCGAAGAAGAGGCTAATCTTGGGCATATCCTTACCGGCCATATTAGGCATCTTGTAAACGAACTCCTCGTCAGCAGTCAAAGGATGACGGTCTGCAAAGTAGAAGTTGTTGTCATCACCGGTCTGTGTAAGTTTGATGGTTACACCGGGGTGATCGGTATTGGATACAAGTTTAACCATAAAGTCATAGGTCTTGTCGGCCGAAGAGGTCATATCGGTACGCCAAGCCACCTGTGCCTGCCACTGGTCGGTGGTTGCCTCGGGCAACGAGAGGGTATAAACACCATTATCCTCCACAAGTACGGGATTTGCAATCTGTGCCCAACCGGGAGCATAGTAGAACATCATCTCCTCTACGGTTGCGCTATTCCACATATTGCAAGCAGCGGTGGGATCCCACTGAGTTACACGTTTCTGGTATTTCTCAACCTTCATATCGAGGATACCCTCGTTGTCGGTGAAGTAGAAGGTGTAGTAGCCAGCGGTAGGACCACCTGCCACAGTGTGGATATTACCATCTGCACCGGGGATGTTAAACAAGCCGTTGTCGGTAACAAGGCCATATTTATCCTGGGTCCACTCTGTACCCCAATCGCTCTGACCGTATACCTTAATCGAGCCACCCTCGGCTTTCATCCAAAGGGTAATGCGGTACTCGTTCTCGCTGATGCGTGCCAAAGGCAGAGGAGCCTCACCGGTATTCCAGCCGATAAGGTTGGCCTCGCCCTCGGGCTTACCACCACCGTCACCGATAATCCACAGTGCTTTGTGGTCGGCGTAGTTGGCTCTTGCGCCATTAGCCATAGGAACAACCTTGAACCAACCATCGAGTTTCTGGATGCGGTAGTCGCCATCCAGAGCCAAGAATTTGAGCGTAGCATCGCCGGTCTGCTCGAAGAAGTCGGGATCGATCCACATAGTCGAGAGGTCAACACCAACAACATCGAGCTCCTCGCCCTGAGCGATGGTCAAATCGGCAGAACCGTTTGCGAAGGTAACGCCACCAATTGAAGCCTCGGGCTCCTTGTAGTCGCGAGCGCGGAGAATCATCTGCCAGTAGCAACCTGGGTTGTCGGCAACGAGTACCAAGCGGCTCTCGGTGAGCTCCGTAACGTGGAAGACAGGAGCATTCCAAACAACATCCGAAGGCACATAAATCATAGGAGTCTGTGCTGCCAGAGTGATGGTGTTATCCTCGAAGGTGTAGCTCGACTCGGTGATGGGCCACTCAATGTCGAAGTCGGGTTCAACGCCGGGGTTGGGACCGATAGCGGTTACACCCCAGTTGATATACAACTTACCGTCTGCACCGGGATTGTATACATACTTGCCATCGGCATAGAAGGTTACCTCGTCGTCGTAAAGACCCGTACCGGTCTTCTCTGCTGGACCAGCACTCCACCAGCCGGCAGGATTCTCAAGGCTCTCGCCGCAACCGAGGTGACCCTTAGCAGCGCTATCCATTACCCAAACCTTACCGTTTGCGTCGCTACCTGCCAACAACTCCTCAGCAGTGAGAACTTTCACAGCGGGAACAAACTCGAATTTCCAAGCAATGGGGCCGCCATTGTTGCCGGTAGGAGTGTACCATACGAGGTTGAGTTTCTTCTTCATATCGGCGGGCTTGTTCTCAACTACGAGGTAGCGAGGATTGGTAAGAGCCTCGGCGTGAGGAATGTAGGACAAGTTCTTGCCCTCTTCGAGAACGAGATAAATCTCCTCAATACCTGCATCGTTCCAACTCTGCTCGAAGTGATATGTCGAAGTGTAGGTCTCCATAGGAACCTGATAGTCGGTCTCCGTACCATCCCACTGATCGGGGAACAGAGCATTGGTACCCCAGTTTACATATACGGTACCGCCCTCACCAGGATTGAAGGTATATTTACCATCCTTATCGAAGGTCATCCTATCGTCATACAAACCAACGCCATCTTTCTCGTTTGCACCGCAAGGCCACCAGCCGGTAGGATTGTCGACGCTCTCACCACAACCAAAGTGACCTGCAACGCTACTGTTCCACATCCACTCCTGCGAGCCGTTGTTCGAAACAGCGTTCAAATACTTGCTCTGGTCGAAGGGATCGCGGTAGGTGTTTTCGAGAGTGAACTCTTTGATTACCGAGCCCACGGAAACACCGTGGTAGTTATAGGCCTTAACCTCAACCGAGTGAACACCTGCGTCGCGGAAACGAGCGGTGTAGCCATTGATAGTAACCGAATATTTCTTCTTATTGGTAATATCATCGGGCTTACCCTCTTCGGGGAAGATCCACATAGGAGTCATACCCTGATTCTTCAGAGTAAAGGTAACCAAATTGGTGGCTTGGTCCACATCAATCACAACCTCCAACTCCGAAGCCACGGGCAGCTTACCCTCGTCGAGAGCGGGATAGTCGGGAGTACAGCTCACTGCCAGCATTGTTGCAGCAAGCAATACGATATATTTTACAAACTTTTTCATACTTTATACCTTTTATATATTAAAGTATCCTCTTTGTTGACTGACTAATAGGGGTTCTGAGTCATCTTGTGAGCCTCGTCCACCTTATCCATCTCGCCCTGGGGAATGGGCCAGTACTTCTTGTTGGGAGTCCAGTCGATAGTCCTCTCCCAACCTTGCTCACCCATATAAAGGCTTGCTTTGAGAGCCTCACTTGCCATACCGGTACGGATCAAGTCCCAATAGCGTTTACCCTCACCCAAGAACTCTTTGCGGCGCTCCTGAATGATGTTCTCCAAGGTGCTCTCCGTCAGGGTTGCACCCGCACGGGTCTGAACCTTGTTGAGATATGCAAGACCCTTGTCGCCCTGATTCAAGGCAAGCTGCAACTCGGCAGCGTTGAGCAGAGCCTCCGAGTAGCGATAGATGCGCAAGTTGTTGCCGTAGTTCATATCGCCGTCAGCCTTCTGACCGTGGTTGCCGCCCTCGCGAGCGATATATTTCTTCAACCAATAGCCGGTATCCTGCCAACGAGCATCACCATTAACCACTGCGCCATCCTCCTCTACGTGTTTAGCGTAGTTGAGAATACCGCCGTCTTTGCGCTGGTCGCCGTCCTCATACATCTCGTATGCGTGTACGGCAACAGGACCAAAGCCCCAACCGGGGTGATAAACCGAACCGTCTGCATAGGGAGGACCAATGAGAATGGCGTAAACCATACCACCGGTAGCGATGGGCGAACCCCACGAGCGAACAGCACCCTCCGAGATGTAGTTGATCTCCCAGATGGACTCTGTACACCACTCGCCGCTCTCTTCCCAGATGCCTGCAAAGTCTGCTACGAGTTCGTAGTTGGGACTTGCAATAATCTCCTCCATATAACTCAAAGCGGTACCATAGCGAGCGTTGTCGTTCTGATACATAACCATCTCGGCATAGAGCATATAAGCCATAGCAGTGGTTACACGACCCTCCTCGCCGGGAGAAGCCTTCATAGGCAGTGCGTTGAGTTCCAGAGCATCCTCAATCCAGCCGATAACCTCGCCATATACATAGTCGGCGCTCTTCTGATCGGTGTAGTAAGGAGCGGTGAGGTTCTCATCATAGAAGGGAATGTTGCCCCAGAATTTCCAGAGTACATTGTAGTAGTATGCCTTCAGAATCATACACTCTGCAATGTAGCGGTTGCGTGCCGTTTCGGGCAGGTCGGTCATCTTCTTTGCCTCCTCAATTGCAATGTTCGCGCGGTTAACGCCCGAATATGCAATAGTCCAAACCTGGTTGCAGCAGTTGAGTGCTGTTGCAGCATAGAGGTGAGTCTGAGCATTCATTGGCTGGTCGTTTTCATCACTACCACCGCAATAAATATCATCTGCCATAATGTCCGACAACATATTCAGAGCGTCGTACTGGTAGAAGTAGTCAAACCACTGCAAGGGATCGTATGCCGCAACAACGCTGGTGATCAGACGACTCTCGCTGGTGAAGTAGTTATCTTTAAGGATTTCCTGAGTAGGATCTACTGTGATGAAATCCTCGGTACAGGCGGTCATTCCAAGAGCAGCCAGTACACTAATTGCGAATAATTTAGTCTTTTTCATAGTATTAAGCCGTTATTGGATGAATTAGAAAGTTACATTAGCACCAAAGGTGAGAGTGCGAGCCTGAGGATATACACCACGGTCAATACCATAAGCAGTACCGAACGCAGAGTTACCACCGGTAACCTCGGGATCACAACCCGTATAGTTGGTCAAAGTGAAGAGGTTATCGCACGAAACGTAAACCCTAAGACGGTTGACGCCGATAGTGTTGGTAACCTTTTCGGGAAGAGTGTAACCAAGCTGGATATTCCTCATACGAACAAACGAACCATCCTCAATCCAGTAGTCCGAAACGCGGTAGTTCTCGTTTGCCGAGGTGATCTCAAACAAAGGAGCCGAGTTGGTCGAGCCCTCGCCGGTCCAACGGTTCAAGATGTTCTTGGGAAGGTTGATGCGAGCCAAGTCGGTACGACGGCTAACATTGAGCACATCGTTACCCATCTGACCCTGCAGGAATGCGCTGAAATCGAAGCCTCTCCACTCGAGGGTGATATTCAAACCAAAGGTCCAATCGGGAGAACCCTTACCAATAATAGTACGGTCCTCGTCGTCAATCTTACCATCGTTGTTGATATCTGCCCAACGGAAGTCACCGGGTTTAGCATTAGGCTGAATAACATTGGTCTCGCCGGTCTCGGGGTTAGTCCAAGTGTAGTTATTCACCTCATCCATATTCTGGAATACGCCTGCGGTCTGCCAGCCCCAGAAGTAGGGGAATACCATACCTACATCACCACGGGTGATGGTACCAATCTTGTGGCTGTCACCAGTGAGATAGGTCGACTCATCACCGAGGTTGGTGAGTTTGTTGGTGTTGTAGGAGATGTTACCATTGATGCCGTAGTGCAACTCGCCTACATTGCCACGGTAGCCGAGGTCGAGCTCGATACCGCGGTTAACCATATCACCCACATTACCGATAGGAGCCGAGTCACCTGCATAGGCGGGAACCTGCATATCCATCAGCATACCGCGAGTCTCTTTGGTGTAGTAGTCAATGCTCAGGGTGAGCGAGTTGTTCAGGAGGCCCAAGTCAACGCCCAAGTCGGTCTGTACGGACTCCTCCCAACGGATGTTGGGGTTAGTCAGACCGTTGGGTTTGTTACCATTCTGAACGCTCTCGGTTGCACCTGTACCGAAGGGGTAGTTGTTACCGCCAACCATAGTGGTAGTGTAGCGCATATCACCGATGGCGTCATTACCGTTCTTACCCCACGAAGCACGAACTTTCAGTGCGCTGATAGCATCAACACCCATCAAGAACTCCTCGTTCTTCACATTCCAACCTGCCGAAATCGAGGGGAACACGCCCCATTTGCTGTTGGGACCGAAGCGCGACGAACCATCGCGACGAACGGTTGCCTGTACCATATATTTCTCGGCGTAGTTGTACGAAGCACGAGCGAAGTACGAAGCCAAGCGGTAGGGAATGGTGTGGTAGTAACCGTAAACACTCTGCCAGCCGTCTGCTGCCAAACCGGTTGCGAAGTTGATGTTAGCCAACTGCTCGGTAATCTCGGGGAGATTTGAGCGCGAGCCACCAATCTGTGCGCTGTTGTTCGAAATGGCTGCCTGACCGAGCAGGATGGAGAAGTGGTGGTCACCAATCTGCTTGTCGTAGTTCAGGGTGTTCTCAATCTGCCACTGCAAACCGCGGTTCATCTGCTGGTAAGCGTTGGTTGCATACTGGGGTTTGTAGGTCACAATCTCGTTTGCACCGATAACGGTCTTGCCATCAGCGCCGTAAACAGGCTCCCACGAGGATACCTTCGATACGAGGTCGAGATTGTAGGATTTACCATTACGATAGTACTGTTTGTTGTAACCGTGGTTGCCCCAGAACGAAAGGTCGGCACCAAACGAAGAACGGAAAGTAAGACCCTCCATAATCTGCAGGTCGAACGATGCGTTAGCCACGAACTTGTCGGTGTTGTACTGAGTAGCGGGCAACTCCATAGTTGCAAGGGGGTGGTGCAGCTCGTTGTAGTCTGCGTCATTAATATAGGTATAAACCTTACCATCCTTATCGGTAATCATATATGGAAGCACGTGCAGATCGGTGCCATCGCCATAAGGAACGGTCATATTTGCATACTCGGCGAGCATCTCGTCGGTTGCGTAGATGGGAAGGATGGGGCTCATTGCCATTGCCGAACCGAGAACGGTACCAAACTCCGAGCTCTCGCCCACGCTACCTACCGAGTTGATGTTTGCATACGAAACATTAACCGAAACGGTTGCCTTGTTGAACCAGTCGCTGGTCTTGCTGTTGTCGAAGAGGGTTGCGTTGGTGTTTGCACGCAAGGTCAGACGGTCGTAGTTCGATACGCCATAGTTACCACCAACGATACCATCCTGCGAGAAGTAACCTACCGAGAACATATAGTTCACTTTGTCGGTTGCGCCGCTTGCCTGAATCTGGTGCTGTACAATGGGAGCGTTTTTGTTCAAAACTGCACCAACCCAGTCGGTACCCATACCAAACTCATAGGGATTTTCGTAAACGGGAGCGTTACCGGCATTGATAGCGGCCTCGTTCATCATAACTGCATACTCGGTAGCGTTGAGAACGTTGGGTTTGCGCCATACATTCTGCATACCATACGAGAAGTCGTAAGTGATAACGGCGTCACCTGCTTTACCTTTCTTGGTGGTAACAAGGATTACACCGTTTGCTGCACGAGCACCATAAACTGCTGCCGAAGCTGCATCTTTCAGCACCTCGATACGCTCAATATCGTTGGGGTTGAGGTAGTCGATACCACCCGAAAGAGGCATACCATCTACAACATACAAAGGCTGCGAGTCGTTAATCGAACCGATACCACGGATACGAACCTGAGAAGAAGCACCGGGAGCACCCGACACCTGCTGAACAGCTACACCCGAGGAAAGGCCACGCAGAGCGTTGTCGATACGGGTAGGAGCCGATTTCTCAATTGCATCCTCCGAAATCGACGAGATGGCAGCAGTTACAACACTCTTCTTCTGAGTACCATAACCAATCACCACAACATCGTCCAGAACATCTGCCTCTGTCGCAAGCACAAAATCAATCACCGAGCGTCCTGCGACAGCCTCAGTCACGGTGCTCATGCCAAGACACGAAACAGTCAGGTGGTTATTAGCAGCGTCACCAACGGCGATTGTGTACTCGCCATCAATGCCTGTAATAGCACCCTGGTTGGTCTCCTCTACCACCACGGTTGCACCCACAACGGGATCGCCTGCGGTATTTTTGACCGTACCTCTCACTTGCTGTGCGTACAAACTACCACAGCCGACGCCCATCATCAAAGCGACGAGAGCGATTTTAAGTGTAAAGTTTTTCATAGGCTTTAATTTGTTAGTAAATAAGTGTGAATTGATATATAGGTTGTATTTAGTAGTCAAAGTGAAGCAAAGGGGGTTTAGGGTGTTTTTCTTCTAGTAAATTTACAAATTATACCTTTATAATGCACGCGCGTGGGGAAATAAAGTAGAAAATATTTTTTCGAAAGTTGTGTAACGGTGCAATTATCAGGCGATTAACCACTTTTGAAAATTTGAAAAAAGTAGATGCATTTTTTTGCCAAAAACCGCAACTTTCGATAAAAACAGACTCCACCTGGGGTTTTTCGTCGACCATTTGGAGCCAATGTTTGCGCCTTAAAGGAGTCAATTATGTTGAGTATCGGCTCGAGGCTTTCCCCGTTTTCCTATGCTTGGCGGTTCGCCTTTGCGTGGCAGTTGTAGATGGTATTTAGGGTGTTAACCGCTCGGCAGTGGCGGCCGTGACAGTAGGGCGTAAAAAAGGCGGGCACACCATTGTGCCCGCCAAACTAAAAATCGCTATTTGCCGCCAATTTTCTAAAAGTCGTAGCCCACAATATCGTCGGCATAATCGCTCCAATATTCGGCATTTTTGTAGGCATTAACACTACCTCGTGGCACATAAATCTTGCGACCCGAAGCGTTGCTGCCAAACATACTCCAATTTCCACTTGGCGGAGTTGTGGGCTTGCAATACACCTTTGTCAGCGAGGAGCAACCATAGAATGCATCATATTCAATCTTAGTAACGCTGTCGGGAATGGTGATGCTTGTCAGCGAGGTACAACCAGAGAATGCCTTATATCCAATCGAAGTAACGATGTCGGGAATAGAGTACTGTGTTAAGCCAAAAGGTGCGAAAGCAACTAATTTCCCATCCACAATCAAACACCTGCCATCCTCCGATGCAAATTTGCCATAAAAGTTTGTCAGCGAGGTGCAACCCTCGAATGCAGACCGCCCAATCGAAGTAACGCTGTCGGGAATGGTTACACTTGTCAGCGAAGAGCAACCACGGAATGCCCAATCTCCAATCCAAGTGACGCCGTCGGGAATAACCAGTTCTGTTATTTCTGTGTCATCAATCATTAGGTGCTTTGCACCAGGGTGGAACACAGAAGTCATATTGCCTGTGGCGTATGCCGCTAAATCGGTTATGTTTACATAAGTGTCTGTTAGCGAGGAGCAACCATAGAATGCATCCAATTCAATCTCAGTGACGCTGTCGGGAATGGTGATGCTCTTAAGATTCCTACAACCTCTAAATGCCTCTTTACCGATCTCGACTATACAATCACCCTCGACGATTATCACTCCCTTACCATTGCGATAGGTGTTGGATATGATTTTGGAACCGAAGGCTTCTGGGTTATTGGGATTCACAACTTTTCCATCGGTTGTGGTGTACCAGATCTCATCGGAAGAGGGTTTCTCGCCTTGGGCATAGGTGGGTGTGCCCACAGCTACAAATAGCATTAGCGACAAGAGGGATAGTAGTCGTTTCATTGCATTAACGCTTTAGATTTGATTTGGGAAAGTTACTATACTCACAAAGTTAACAAATATTCCCCATAAATGCAAAAATTGTTACAGGTATGGCTAAACACGAAATTACAACACTCCCAGGGGAGAATTTGGTGGGTGAGTTTTTTGCACGCTTTCCTGAACTCAATGTGAGTCAAGTTGCACAATCAATGGGTATTAAAAAGATACCCGTGAGTTTTTATGTATTGCTTGTGTGTGGGTTACCAAATAATGGGATCCAGGCCTTTACTTTGGAGGTAGGCATTGGCCTGTGAGAAGTGGCGCGAGCCGAAGAATCCGTTGTAGGCCGACAGTGGCGAGGGGTGTGCCGAGCGCAGAATGAGGTTCTCGGCAGGGTTTACAATAGCCCCCTTGCGAGCCGCATAGGCGCCCCAGAGCATATAGACCACTCCACGGCGCTCTCGTGTGAGCGAAGCAATAATGGCATCGGTGAACTGCTCCCAGCCGTGTCCTGCGTGGGAGGCCGCTTGGTGGGCCCTGACGGTAAGGGTGGAGTTGAGCAGCAGCACGCCCTGCTCGGCCCAGCGCTCCAGGTTGCCCGAGGTGGGGATGGGGGTGCCGAGGTCGGCGTTTATCTCCTTGAAAATGTTGCGTAGCGAGGGCGGGAAGGGCACGCCGTCATTAACCGAGAAGCAGAGTCCATTGGCTTGACCCTCACCGTGGTAGGGGTCTTGACCGATAATGACGACCTTCACTTTGCTCGGGGGACAAAGGTCCAGGGCGCGAAAGATGTTGCCCCCTGCGGGATAGATGGTGCGAGTGGCATACTCACCTCGCACAAACTCCACCAAAGCCTCAAAGTAGGGCTTCTCGAACTCCTCCCCAAGGAGTTTCTTCCACTCGTGGTTTATGCGAACTTCCATCTCTTACTTAATTTGGGTTAGTTGGTGTGGTTATCTCTTGTCCGAGAGGTAGCACAGGATGTGGTCCTCGATGGTCTGGTAGTGCACATCGGGGGTTATGAGTCCATAGAGCTCGGCGCTGATGGTCTGATTCTCGGTGTCGAAACTTGTGATGACCATATCCTGAATGAAGTCCAACCCCGGGTTGCTACCATATTTATATAGTGCCTCCTCGGCGCTCCACATTATGGCCTCAAACTCGCCGCCCACCTTGGACTCGAATTGAGCCCTTTCGTCGTGGGATATGTAGCGCGAGGCAACTCTCGAGAAGTTGCGGCCCAACGCCTCAATATCTACTCCACACCTACGTGAGGAGAACATCACAGCCACCCACTTTTCCGAGTGGGAGAGGCTCAGGTATTTCACCTCACCCACGGGGCTCTCCAGAACCAGAGCGCCCGATATGGCGTAGCGCAGTTTGGCCTCGCTGCCCAGCAGGCTGCGGATGATAACTCGGCAGGTGCTCCATTGGGCTCTCCTTGCGGGAGATACGAGTGTGGCAAGGTATTCGGCATCCTCCTCGGTCAGTAGGGGTGAAAACTCACATTCGGGAGTTACCTTGGCGATAACCACCCTGCCGGTTTCGGTGTCGATGCTTCTATACCCTTCAAGTGTTGTCATATAGTTTTTCTTGCTGTTGTTCTACTTGCTTAATCTCTTTTCGACCTTAATCTCCTCGGTGCGGTGGCCTGTGGCCTTGGTTACGGTGAACACCACTCCGTGGAGGGTCAGTTTGTCGCCTCTCTTGAGGAACTCTTTTTTGGCCTCGAGCATCAATCCTGCGATGGTCTCGGCCTCACCTCTGCAGTCATCAAAGGCTCCCTCTTTGAGCCCCAGGACCTCCTCCAGAAGTCCGATTGTGGCCTTGCTCTCAAAGAGATAGATGCCCTCCGAGAGCTCTTTGTAGAGTATCTCCTCGGGCGCGTCGCTCTCGTCGCTAATCTCGCCCACAATCTCCTCCAAAATATCCTCCAGCGACACGAGTCCGAGCGTGGAGCCATACTCATCAACAACGATGGCAATGTGGACCTTCTGGGTTTGGAACTCCTCCAGCAGCTCGTTGATTTTCTTGTGCTCGGGGGTGTAGAAGGCGGGGCGCAGATACCTCTGCCACTCAAAGTCGCTCCCCTTGCCCACAAAGCGCAACATATCCTTCACATAGAGCATACCGACAATGTGGTCGATGCTCCCCTTGTAAACGGGGATGCGCGAGAAGCCGCTCTCGATAATCACCCTCTTTACCTCATCGAAATTTTCGCTCTCGTCGATGGCCTGAATCTCCATCCTCGGATGCATAATCTCCTCCACCTCGGTCGAAGCAAACTGCACGATGCCGTTGAGCATCTCCTTCTCCGTCTGGCTTGAGTTCTCGGTAATCTCGAGGGCGTTCTCCAACTCCTCCATCGAGATATTCTCGGGCTGCACGATGCCACGATTCTGAATCGCATCCGAGTACTTCTCCAACACCCACGAGAGGGGGCGGAACAGACGGGTGCAGAATTGGAGTGGCAGGGCTATCAGTCGCGACATACCCAGAGGGTTGTAGCTCGAGTAGACCTTGGGGATAATCTCGCCGAAGAGCAGGAGTATGAAGGTTACGGCAATGGTCTTGATGGCAAACTCCCAACCTGCGCTATTGAAGACCATCATCTTGTCTATGAGGTTGTTACATAGTGAGATGATGAGGATGTTGACCAGATTGTTGAAGATGAGAATCGTGGCCAGCAGTCTGTCTTGGTCCGAGAGGTGCCTCATAATGGCACGATTGACGCTCGTCTCCTTCTTGCGAATAGCCTCCAGCTGGGCGGGCGAGAGCGAGAAGAATGCCGTCTCGGAGCCCGAAGCGAGTGCCGAGCAGCACAGCAGAGCTACGATGAGCACAATACTCCACACCCAACCCATCTCAAAGGGGGTGAATGTGGCTATTGTTGTGAGGTAGTGTAGGCCCATTGCAGACTAAAAAAGAGTATTCTCCTCGGGCAGATTGTTGCTGCCCTCTTCGCTGAGGATGTTGTTCTTGGCGCCCTTGGCGGTGGAGCCCATCAACTGCATACGTCGGCGGAGGTAGGCGGGTTGTTTGACAATCTCGTCGATGTTGTTGTAGCGCTCAATGATGTTCCACTTAACCAATACCTCGTCATCCTCACCTCTGGCTACGGTGCTGTTGCCTTCGCTCTCCATCTCGTGGTGGCTGGTGGCCTCGAAGCTGGTGGCAACGATGGTGAGTTCCACCTCGCCATCCTTGAGGTCATCCGAAGGACCTGAGCCCCAGATGAGGTCGGCCTCCATCTTGCCCACATTAAGACTTGCCCTCTTTTGGATAAGGTCGGGAATCCTAGTCGCCTCCTCGAAGGTCACGGGATTCTGGGCGTCATAGGAGAGGTTGAAGAGAATCTTGCGTGCGCCACGGATGTCCTGCTGGTTGAGCAGGGGAGAGGCGAGTGCCTGCTCTACGGCGCGCTCTATTTTGTCCTCACCGCTGGTGAGTGCCGAACCCATCACCGCCAGACCGCTATTGTTCATAGTGGTCTTGACATCCTCAAGGTCGACATTGATATCGTCCGTACGGGTAATCATCTCGGCAATGCCCTTGGCGGCGGTGGCGAGCACATCGTCGCCCTTGTGGAAGGCCTCCATCATAGGCAGTGAGCCGTAGATTTTTGCAATGTTGTCGTTGTAGATAACCACAATGGAGTCGGTGTTGGCCTTCATCTCCTCAAGGCCCTTGATGGCCTGCGACACCCTCTTGGGACCCTCGCTCTTGAAGGGCATAGTCACAATGCCCACCGTCAGAAGGCCTTTGCTCTTGGCTGCCTTGGCAATAACGGGAGCTGCACCTGTGCCTGTGCCGCCACCCATACCGGCGGTGATGAAGATCATCTTGGCCTTGCTGTTGTCCAGCGCTGTGGTTATATCGTTGAGTCCCTCGAGGGCGAGAGTTTTGCCCTTCTCGGGGTTGTTGCCGGCACCGCGGCCGTCGCCGAGGAGAATCTTGTTCTCGATGGTATTTTTCTCCAGCGCGGGCTTGTCGGTGTTGCAAATCATAAAGTTCACACCCTTGATACCTCGGTCGAACATATGACGCACCGCATTGCCGCCAGCACCACCAACGCCCATCACCAGAATATCTGTGCGGTTGTGTTGGGGAGCCATAATGGAGCTCAGGAAATCGTTGCTAATAGTAGTCATACTCTGTTATCTCTCTGTTAAAGGGGTGATTCTACAATTCGTCGTCGATGGTGTCGCCACCGAAGATGGTGTCGTTGGCCCACTTGCCCAATCGCCTGAAAAAGCCGTTTTGTTTCTTCTCCTTTGGTTTGCGACTTCCGCCGTAATCTTCCTCATCCTCCACCTCGTCGTCGTAGGGATTCTTGTACTCCTCCTCGTTCTCTTCCTCTTGAGTTTGCGCAGGCTCATCTTTAGGGGTGGTCTGCAAGTTGACGGGGGCTACATACACCTCTTCAGTGGTGGGAGCCTCCTCGTAGATGTTGCCACCATTCTCCTGGCAAGCCTCGATGTTGGCCTCCTCGATACCGAGGTTGAGCAGACCGAGAACCGTTGCATAGGCGGGGCTGTAGATACTCTTTATCGTCTCTGTATTCTCTATCGACTCTTCCGCGATGTTGAACTCGCCCGTGCCGAGGCGCACCTCATAGCCGGTGTGCTCCCTGAAGAGAATCTCCACACCATTGAGCAGCGAGCCTCCACCGGTGAGGATGATACCGTTGGGCAGACGGTCGTGGTAGCCCGAGGCCTTAATCTCGTTGTTCACAAGGTCGATTATGTCGAGCATACGAGCCTCAATGATTGCCGTCAGGTCGCGGTAGGCCACAGTCTTCTTTTTCTGATACTGCGAGTGGGTGTTGATGCTGATTCCGTTGTTGAGTTTATCGGCGGGAATAGCGCTTGCCGTAGCGTAGCCACACTGGGTTTTGAGTTTCTCAATCATAGTGTTGGGAACGCCGATGGTCTGGATATCCTTGTTGATGGCCGCCGAGCCGATGGGAATGGAGGCAGCATAGCGTACCACATTGTTCTGGATGATGCACAGGTCGGTGGTACCTGCGCCGAGGTCGATGACAGCCACACCGGCCTCTTTCTCCTCCTGGCTTGCTGCAACCGAGGCGCTTGCCATTGCTGCTGCAACGAAGTGGGTGGTGGGGATATGGGCACGCCCAAAGGCGTCGCTGATGCGCTCAAGGGGTGCTTTGCCACCGAGAACAAAGCTGAAGGTGGTGCTCAACTTATTGCCGAACTGACCTACGGGGCTACCGATGGTCTCGTGGGCATCGACTTTGTAGTTCTGGGGGATGCGTGCAAGAATGATTTTCGACTCGGGGGCCTGAACATTGTTCATATTCTCGTGGAGTTTCTCCACATCCCTTTCGGTAATCTCGCCGCCGGCGCCGCCAACATAGACAAAGCCCGAGTTGTCGGAGCAAACCAGGTGTTTGCCCGAGGCGCTAACCCACACCTCACTCACACTGATAGAGTTGCGACTCTCAAGAGTGGTGATGGCTTTCTGGATGGCGGTGGTTACATTCTTAATGTTGGTAATCTCTCCCGAGGTGTAGCCGTCCATAGCCTCCTCGACAACATCCACAACGATAGTCTCGTTGTAAACGGAACGCTTACCGAGCGCAGCAACCACCTTGCTGCCGCCCAAATCTACTGAAATCAAGTGCTGCTCCATATCCTTCAATAACGCTATTTTTATGTTTTTATATATTTCTCTCAACTATTGTTTCTCCCCAGCGGTGCTATTTGTTTTCGCTCTTGGGCGCTCTCCATAGCACTTGGCCGTCATACTCCACGCTCACCACGCCGCCGCGGGTGTCCACAACGCTTGCAGATATAAATGTTTGCCAGCGTTGGAGTTTCTCCTCGGCATTGTCGAGGGTGCCAAACTCCAGGGTGTAGTTGCCGTGGCGAGGAGTGAGCTCAAAACGGGGCTCAATAAAATATTGGCTTCTAGATGCTTGCTTATCCCTCAGGGCTGTCATTTGCACAAATTGGCCCTGCCATTCGGCACTACGCTCCGTTAAACCTACAAAATTAATGAGTTTAGTAAGAAAATTATAATTTTCTTCATATTTTTTTTTCAGATTGCTCATCTGATTAATTGCCATCTGGTAGGGGGCGTCTTCCACTCGGTCCTGCTCCGCTTGGCGTTCGGCTCTGCGGCGCTCCTCGCTGCGGGCTTGGAGTCGCACCTTCTTGGCCTCCTCATCCGACAGACCTTTGACCATTTTGCGCAGTGTTTCATCTCGTGCCTCCTTCTCGGTGCGGCGTAGGGCCTGGCGCTGTGCAATGCGCTCTTGGTTAGCGACTTCCGCATTGTGTAGCTCGCTACCCAGCTGTTCCAGCGGAGTCAGCAGACTACCCGTATAGCCCATCTCCACCGGCAGCGGAACATCGCCCGTAACGATGGGGAGATTGAGGGTAGCGTGGGGCTGAATGGGGAGGACATACATATCGTTCGAGAGGTAGAAATCCAGGCCCTTGTCGGTGATGATTCTCACCACGGGCTGACGCTGGTAGAGCTCAATGGTGAGGATGCCGTCGTAGTCGATGTAGCTACGCGAGTGGCACACAAAACTGTGGCTCTCCACAAGGTCGTTAATGCCTCCCAGGTCGAGCTCCTCGACGCTCTGGCCATAGAGAGGGTACCCTGCCTCATTGAGGAGGGTGAGGATAGCTTCGGGGGTGACAAAACTTCGTGTGAGGCTGTCACACAGCACAATCCTTATGTTGCCAACGGTGCGCTGCTTTTCGTTGTGGCCCCTGAGGGAGCCCACCCACACGAAAAAGGCCACCACGAGGCACCAGAACACCACCTCGCCACCAATTCGCCAGACTCTTTTCCAACTCATCTTTTTCTATGCTCTCTTTTAACCCTCGGGCAACTCCCGTGCGGTGGGGCTAATGCCCCGATTATTAAATCTTTGCAGACAAAACTTTGGCCACCTTTTCGCACTCACGGTCGATGTCGCCCGCACCGAAGGTGACTACAATATCACACTCCAACTGTGCCAGGCGGTCGGCAAGGGCGCTCTTTTCGACAATCTCGCAGGGGGCGGTGATGTTGGCCATCAACATCTGGCTCGTAACGCCCTCAATGGGGAGCTCCCTTGCGGGGTAGATGGGCAGTAGCAGCACCCTGTCTGCCAGCGACAGTGCCCTGCTAAATTCGGGCGCGAAGTCGCGGGTGCGTGTGTAGAGGTGGGGCTGGAATGCCACGGTAAGCTCGCGCGAGGGGTACATACCTCGAATGGAGCGGATGGCTGCCTCCAGCTCGCGGGGGTGGTGGGCATAGTCGTCGATATAGACCACCGAGGGGGTGTTGATGTAGGTCTCAAACCTGCGTTTCACACCGCCGAACTCCTCCAGTGCGCTCTTGAGCTCCTGCTCGTCGAAGTCGCCACCTGCCCACAGCGCAGCGACTGCTGCCACAGTGTTCTCCACATTTATCTCGCCACCGATACCGAGTCGGCAGTCGGCAATCACCCTATCGGGGCAGACCACATCGAAACGGAAAGTGCCGTCACCCACAGGGCGCATATTGGCGGTGTGGAAGTCGGCCTCGGGGGAGCGAAGATCGTAGGTGAAAGTCCTGATATCCTTATTGTTATGCTTGATGTTCAGCCCCCAATGCTCAATCAGCGTGCCGCCCTTTTCAATCTTCTCCACAAACTCCCCAAAGGCCCTTTTGAGTTCCTCGTGGGTGCCGTAGATGTCCAGGTGGTCGGCGTCGGTGCTGGTTACAACCGCAATGGTGGGGCTCAGGCGGAGGAACGAGCGGTCGAACTCGTCGGCCTCCACAGTCATCCTCTGGCCGCCACCCAGCACCAGATTGCTGCCGAAGTTCTTGGAGATGCCTCCCAGAAAGGCGTTGCCACCTCCCGTTGAGCGGAGTGTTATCCACGAGGTGAGGGTGGTGGTTGTGGTCTTGCCGTGGGTACCTGCAATGGCGGTAGTCTTTTTGCCGGCGGTAAGGTGGCCGAGAGCCTCGGAGCGTTTGATTACCTCAAAGCCCCCCTTGAGGAAGAAGTTGAGCTCCGAATGGTCGGCGGGTATCGCGGGCGTATATATAACTAATGTATCGGCGGGGTTGCGCCACTCTTGGCCGATGAGTTCCACATCGTCCTCAAAGTGAATCTCGGCACCCTCGGCCTCCAACTCGGCGGTCAGGGTGGAGGGGGTGCGGTCGTAGCCTGCAACCCTCTTGCCTTCGTGGAGGAAGTAGCGAGCGATGGCGCTCATACCAATTCCACCAATACCTACAAAATAGACACTTTTCATACTATATCGTTGTTCTTTTATTTTTCAATCTCTTCAAGTGCGATTTTTGCCACTCTGTCGGCCGAGTCGGCGATGGCCAGCGAGAGGATGTTTTTCCTCAGCGAGGCGAGCGCCTCACTATTCCCGATTATCTCCTCCACAACCTCAAAGGTCTTTTCGATGGCCTCGGAGTCTTTGACGATGCGTGCCGCACCCTTATTGACCAGCGCCATTGCGTTGTGGGTCTGATGGTCCTCGGCCACATTGGGCGAGGGTATAAAGAGGGTGGGCTTACCCACAAGGCACAACTCGCTCACCGAGCAGGCGCCGCTGCGAGAGATAACCACCGAAGCGGCCTCGTAGGCGTAGTCCATACGGTCGATAAATGCACCCCTCCAGATGCCCGTCATATCTCTCTCTTTGCAGAACTCCTCCATCTCCTTGTCGTAGTACTTGCCGTTTTGCCAGATGACCTCCATCTTGCCCTCGGCCACGATGCGCTCCAGGTGGGCCTTCATAACCTCGTTCATTGTGCGCGAGCCGAGTGAGCCGCCCACAACGAGCACTACGGGTTTGGTGCCGCTCAGACCGAAGTGGGCAAGGGCCTCTGCGTGGTCCACCTCGCCACCAAAACTACCTCTCAGCGGGTTGCCCGTGTGGATAATCTTCTCGGCGGGGAAGAAGCGCTCCATATTGTCGTAGGCCACACATATCTTGCGAGCCTTCTTGGCCAGCAGTTTATTCGTAACGCCCGCAAAGGAGTTTTGCTCCTGCAGCACGGTGGGGATTCCCATACCCTGTGCAGCCTTCAGTATGGGGCCACTTGCGTAGCCGCCAAAGCCAATGGCGATGTCGGGCCTGAACTCCTTGAGGATAGCCTTGGCGCGCCTTGTGCTCTTGAGCACCTTGAAGGGCAGAGCGAGGTTGGAGAGCGAGAGGCTGCGTTTGAGTCCCACAACGGGGAGTCCCACGATGTTGTAACCAAGGGCGGGAATCTTCTCCATCTCCATCTTGCCCTCGGCGCCCACAAACAGCAGTTCTACATTCTCGCCAAGCTCCCTTTTGAGTGCCTCGGCAGTAGCAACGGCGGGGTAGATGTGGCCTCCGGTGCCACCTCCGCTCAATATGACTCTAATCTTCTTGTCCATATTTTTTCCTTTTATCTCTTCAATTTTTTTATCGTTCCTGATTATTGCTCTCTTTAAGCTTCTTTTCCTCCTCTTCCTGCTCGGCCTTGGCGCTCACATTCATCAGCACACCGAGCATTGAGAGGGTTACAATCAGCGAACTACCGCCGTTGCTCACAATCGGTAATTGCTGGCCCGTAAGCGGGAAGAGCGACACCGAAACGAGCATATGCAAAAAGGCCTGAAGCACAATGCTGGTGCCTATTCCAAGCACGAGGAGTCCCGGGAAGGCCGTACCACACTTGAGGAAGATGACCATCGTGCGGTAGAACATCACGAGGAAGGCAAAGATTATTACCAGACCGCCCGCAATGAGTCCATACTCCTCAATGATGAAGGCATAGACCATATCCGTATCCGACTCCGAGAGGCTTCTGTTGGCGCTTTTGCCGGGGCCCAGGCCTGACAGACCACCCGAGGCAATCGATAGTTTCGAGTAGAGGGTTTGGTCGTGCTCCTTGGGGGTGCCGTCGGGGTGTTCGCGGCGTTTGTAGTACTCCTTTTTGTCCTCCTTGCCGAGCTCCACCGACTTGGTGATAACATCGGGGGTCCAGTTGGAGATGCGGCTAACGGCCGTGTCGCCTCGGTGGTGGACCTTTGCGACCTCATAGAGTTTGATGGCGGAGAGGCCAACAACAAGGCCCACAATCACAATCTTCCACAGATCGCTCCTATGCACCCTGCCGAGGTACATCATCGCCAAGCACGAGGCGGCAATGATGAGGGTGGTGGAGTTGCTGGTCATAACCGTCACAACGCAACACAGGGCAATGGGGCCGAGGATGGGGAGGGTGTGCTCCTTGAAGATGGCAATCTGCTTGTCGCGTCGTTTCTTCTCCCAATCGCTGGGGCGGAAGCTCGGCACAATCCGCAGTTTGTCCATTTTTTTCTGTCGTGTGGAGAGCTGACGCGCAAGCTGCATAACGGTTGCAAACTTGAGCAACTCAAAGGGCTGGAAGGAGAATATCTTCAGGTCCAGACCTCGGGCTGCGCCGTCGCCCTTGTTGAGCAAAATCATGAGGAGCGTGAGGGCCAGTGAGAAGAGATAGAAGGGTGTGGTCAGCTTGCGGATGAAGTTGATGTTTATCATTCGGGCAATGAAGAAAAGCGTCATACCTACGCAGATAAACAGCAGGTGCATAATGAGTTTCTGGTTGGCCTTGCTTGCTGCCTCGTAGGCCATATTGGAGTAGATGGTAAAGATGGAGTAGATGAGCAGTATGAATATCACCACCCACATCACCTTATCGCCCGCAAAAATACGGCTCGTGGCACTATCTTTCGGCATATAGTCGGCACTCTTCGACATATCTCTTCTATGCTTTGTGTTTTGTTTGTTTTGTTGAGGCTTGTCTATTTTTTGAGTTGCAGAACGCGCTCCTTGAAGAGGCGGCCACGCTCCTCGTAGTTGCGGAACAAGTCGAAACTTGCACACGCAGGCGATAGGAGTACGCTGTCGCCACTCTGGGCCACCTGACGGCACACCTCCACAGCCTCATCCAGCGACGAGGTGTTGTAGACGGGGACCACGCCGCTGAACTCCGAGATGAGCTTGGAGTTGTTCAGGCCCATACACACCAGAGCCTTCACCTTCTTGCCCACGAAGTCCATCAGGGGCTCGTAGTCGTTGCCCTTATCGGTGCCACCGGCAATCCACACTGTGGGCCTGCGCATACTCTCCAGAGCATACCACACCGAATCGACATTCGTAGCCTTCGAGTCGTTTATCCACTCCACGCCCTCAATCTCACAGACGAACTCCAGGCGGTGCTCCACGCCCTCAAATGCGTAGAGGGTACGCAGAATATCCTCCTCGCTCACACCCGCAGCCATTGCCGCATAGGTGGCAGCCATTGCGTTGTAGGCGTTGTGGAGTCCCTTGATGTGGAGCATCTCGAGGTTGATGGCTATGGTCCTGCCGCCGAGGCTCACACGAGCGATGTTGCCGGTGATGTTGCCCTTCGAGAAGGGGTGCAACTCGGCCTCGGGGTGGAGTTTCTCAATCTCGGTGAGGATGACCTTGTCGTCGCCCGAGTAGATGAAGTGGCTTGTGGGTTGCTGATTGCGAATGATTCGCATCTTGCTGTTGATGTAGTTCTGGAAGTTGTAGCCGTAGCGGTCGAGGTGGTCGGGGGTGATGTTCATCAGCACACCCACATCGGCCCTGAAATCGTAGCAACCATCGAGCTGGAAGCTGCTCAACTCCAGCACATACCACTCCTTGTCGTCGCGTGCAACGGTGAGCGCATAGCTCTGACCGATGTTGCCGCCCACAGCCACATCCTTTCCTGCATCGGCGAGGATGCGGTGGGTGAGGGTAGTTGTGGTGGTTTTGCCGTTGGAGCCGGTGATGCAGATGGTTTTTCCCTTGCTGAAGGGGTAGGCAAACTCAATCTCGCTCACAATTTCGACGCCCTTTTCGCGGAGGAGCTTGACAATGGGTGCCTTCTCGGGGATACCGGGGCTCTTGACCACAAGGTCGGCCGAGAGGATGCGCTCCTCGGTGTGGCCGCCCTCCTCGAAGTCGATACCCTCCTGCTCAAGCAGGGTGCGGTACTTGTCGCTGAGTTTGCCGGCGTCGCTCAGGAAGGTCACAAAACCTTTAGTCTTGGCCAGTACAGCCGAGCCGTAGCCGCTCTCGCCGCCGCCCAGAATCACAATGTTCTTTATGTTGTCGAATTTCATACTATCGTTTTTGTTTGTTGTCGAAGGGTTGGGTTATCGTATTTTAAGGGTTACAAGTGCAAAGGCTGCCAGCATAATCTGGATAATCCAGAAACGGATGACGATGCGGTTCTCGGGCAGGCTCTTCTTCTGGTAGTGGTGGTGGAGGGGAGCCATACGGAAGAAACGGCGTCCCTCGCCATACTTCTTGCGGGTGTATTTGAAGTAGAAGGTCTGTATCATTACCGACACAACCTCCATCAGGTAGATGCCGCAGAGGATGGGGAGCAAGAGCTCCTTGCGGATGGCCAGCGCGAAGACGGCAATGATACCGCCGATGGCAAGGCTGCCCGTATCGCCCATAAACACCTGTGCGGGGTAGCAGTTGTACCACAGGAAACCAATCAGCGCACCTACAAAGGCTGCACCAAAGACGGCCAGCTCACCACTACCGGGGATGTACATAATGTTGAGGTAGTCGGCATAGATTACGTGGCCCGAGAGGTAGGCCAGGATGGAGAGTACCACCGCCACAATGGCGCTCACACCCGTATTCAGACCATCCAATCCGTCCGTCAGGTTGGCACCATTGGAGACGGCTGTGATGACGAAGATGGCCACCAGAATATAGAGAATCCAGGTGAGGATGTCGCCTGCACGGCTCTCCGAGGGGATGAACCAGTGGTAGTCGAGCTCGTTGTTCTTCACAAAGGGGATGGTGGTCTTTGTGCTCTTCTCGCCCAGGTAGTACTCCTCGATTTGCTCGGCTGTGGTGCCGTCCTCGTTGGTGATGGTCACCACCTCGGTAATCTTCTCGGCGGTGTTCTTATCCACAACGGTCACCTGCTCCGAGAAGCACATAATCGTACCCACAATCACACCGAGGCCCACCTGTCCCACAATTTTGAACTTTCCCTTGAGGCCGTTTTTGTTCTTGCGGAAGACCTTGATGTAATCGTCGGCAAATCCGAGAATGCCGAGCCAGATGGTGCTGATAATCATAAGCCATACATAGATGTTGCTCAAATCGCCGATGAGCAGTATGGGTACGAGAATCGCCAGAAGGATGATGATGCCACCCATTGTGGGTGTTCCCTTCTTCTCCATCTGTCCCTGAAGGCCCAATTCGCGAATGTCCTCGCCAATCTGCTTGCGGCGCAGCAGTTTGATGAGCTTGCTACCGAAGATGGTGGCAATCATTAGCGCGAGGATGATTGCCATCACCGAGCGGAACGATAGGTACTGGAACATACCCAAGCCGGGGATGTCGAAGTGTTTTTCGAGATAATTTACTAATGAGTAGAGCATTTATTTATAAATTTAATTATTACCTTGTGATTATTAAAATAATTTAATTAATACCAATTAGTAATTTAATATATTTAGCAACTAAACTGTCTCGCTATCAAAAAACTTAAGAATGTGCTCTTGGTCGGAGAAGTGGCGCTTCTCGGTGCCGATGATTTGATAGTCCTCGTGGCCCTTGCCCGCAACGAGCACCACATCGCCACTCTCGGCCATACGAAGGGCGGTGCGGATTGCCTGTGCGCGGTCGGTTATGGTGAGGTAGTTGTTGTGGCCCCCGGTGCCCTGCTCCATATCGCGGAGAATGGCCTCGGGGTCCTCTGTGCGGGGGTTGTCGGAGGTGAAAATGGCCGTGTGGGACTTCTCAACGGCAATGGCTGCCATCTCGGGCCTCTTGGTGCGATCCCTGTCGCCACCACAGCCACACACGGTAATTAGCCTGCGTGCCGTGCCCACGCCGAGGATGGTGTCGATGACATTCTCGAGTGCGTCGGGTGTGTGGGCATAGTCCACGATTGCCACCACGCCGCTCTTGCTGCGGAAGGTCTCAAAGCGACCACACACGCTCTGGAGCGAGCTGAGAGCAACCATAACCTCGTCGCTCGCGAAGCCGAGAAGGCAGGCTGCCTTATAGACAGCCGTGAGGTTGTAGCCGTTGAAGCGGCCCAGCAGGTGGGACCACATCTGCTTGCCGTCAATCTCCAGGAGCATACCCTCAAGCGTTGTTTCGATAATCTTGCAGTTGGTGCCTCCCACGCCGCGCAGCGAATAGGTGTGCCTCTCGCCGCGACAGTTCTGCAACATCACGGCTCCGTTCCTATCGTCCACATTCACGAGTGCCCAACTCTCCTTGGGGAGTGAGTCGAAGAGGCGTTTTTTGGCCTTGAGATACTCGGCGAAGGTCTTGTGATAGTCGAGGTGGTCGTGGGTGAGGTTGGAGAACATCGCGCCCGCAAATTTTAGGCCCGCGGTGCGGTGCTGCACAAGGCTGTGCGAGGACACCTCCATAAAGCAGTAGCCACACCCCTCATCGACCATCTGTTGAAGCAGGCGGTTGAGGGTAATGGCGTCGGGGGTGGTATGGGTTGAGGGGTACTCCTTGTCGCCCACCTTATAGACCACAGTGGAGATGAGTCCTGCCTTGTAGCCGAGCTTCTGGGTGAGGGCGTAGAGTAGGGTGGCTGTTGTAGTCTTGCCGTTGGTGCCCGTAACACCGACGAGTGCCAACTTCTCCGAGGGACGGCCATAGAAGTTGGAGGCCATAAGGCCCACAGCCTCGCTGCTATCCTCCACCTCCACATAGCACACCTCGGGGGCAATCTCCTGGGGCAGGTGGTTGCACACAACGGCGCTCACACCCGCCTCCACAGCGGAGGCAATGAAGTTGTGGCCATCGACAACGGTGCCCTCAATGGCGGCAAAGAGCACGCCGGGGGCGGCTTTGCGTGAGTCCATCGTCAGTGAGCCAATCTCCTTGTCGGTTGGGCCCACAATCTGTTTAATATTGACTCTTTCGAGTAGTTCCTGCAGTTTCATACTTTGTTGTATCTGTTTTTATTCTTCGTTTTCTTCTTCGACACTTTGTCGCAGCCTTTTGTTTCTTCAGCGGCACGACTATTTATTATTGCTCTTTTCGCTGCCGAGCGTAAGGCTTACCTCCATACCCGCTTCGATGGGGCTGCCCGGCTTTACGCTCTGCTCCACAACGGCACCCTGCCCCTTGAAGCTAACCTTCAGGCCGACCTTCTCGAGTTCATAGAGTGCGTCCCTCAGGCCCATACCCTTCACATTGGGCACCGTACCCTCTCTTGTTGCGGGGGCGCCTATGGCCTTGGACTGTTGGGGTGCCACGGCTCGTCGGGTGGCGGTGTTGAACCACTCGGGGTCGTGGGAGTAGATATACTCGCTAATCTCCCTGAAGACAGGCATTGCCAGGTTGCTACCATAGATTTTCTTGTTGCTCTCGTCGGCCCTCTGGAAGGTGTTCATCATAACGATGCAGCTATACTTGGGGTTGTCGGCGGGGAAGTAGCCCACAAAGGTTGCCACATACTCGCGCGAGCCGTCGAGGGTGATGTAGGCGTTGGGCTTGCCATTCTTGTCCTTGCCCCACTTCTCTTTGGGCTGCACCACCTGTGCCGTACCCGTCTTGCCTGCAACCTTGAAGGGGAGGTCTTTGAGGGTGTTGGCGGTGCCATATTTGTAGGTCACAACGGCCTCCATACACTCCTGCACCTTGCCGAGTGTGGCCTGTGAGCATATTGCGGGGTTGATGATGGTGGGCGCAGCCTCCTCGATTACCACACCCTCTCTCACCACCTGCTTGATGAGCATCGGCGCTACGAGTCTGCCTCCGTTGGCCACCGCATTGTAGAACATAAGCGTCTGCATAGGGGTCATCGTTAGCTCATAGCCGTAGGCGTTGTTGGCGAGGGTCTTGGGCGACCAACTCGAACCTTTGGCATAGCCGGGGGCTTTTATGCCTCTGAAGCCGTAGCCCGAGATGTTCTGGATGTTCCTCACCTTGTCGAGCCCCAGGGAGTTGATATACTCCATCCATCGGCGGTAGTTGGGATACTCCTTGCGGTTGTTGTCCTTGAAGGTCTCGGTGACAACTGTCGCAAAGCCTATGTTGGAGGACTCGGCAAAGGCCCCCTTGAGGGTGGTTACGCCCGAGCCGTTGCCGACGATGTGGGTGTCAGTGACTTTGGCGCCATCGATATCCACCGTCTTATTCTTTCCGCAGTTGATGGTGCGGTTGATGGATACATTGCCCTCCTCAATCAGCGCCATCAGTGACACACCCTTGAAGGTGGAGCCGGGGTCGCCCTGCCAGCGTATGGCGTAGTTGAGGTTGTCGTTTATGGAGCCTCCCGAGTAGCGCGTGAGGTTGGACATCGCCCTGATTTCGCCCGTGGCACACTCCACCACAACGGCTGTTCCGAAGGTTGCCCCCTCTCTCTCAATCTGTCGGCGCAGGGACCCATCCACCACATCCTGAAGGTCGATGTCGATGGTGGTTATGATGTCGCTACCGTTGGTCGCGGGCCTGTTATTTCGGTCGATGACGGGCTTTTTGCGTGAGTGGCTGGCATTGAGCCACACAAAACGACTCTGGCCGTCTGTGCCGTTGAGGGTGGTTGCGTAGTCCTGCTCAATACATCTCGAGATGGTGTAGGAGGCCAGCGCACCGTGGGTTTTGTGGCGCACAGCTTCGGTGGAGGTGATGAGTCCGTGCTGGCGATTCATCATCGGGAAGGAGCATATACGCTCATACTCAAATTGGTCGAATACCCTATTTACGGGGAAGGGCTGACTGTAGCGCGACCTTGCCGTGTCGGAGAGGGCAATGACCTGTATGGAGTCGAGGTATCTCTTGTATGTCGAGGGTTTGCCGCCGAACATCGCCGCCAGAGAGTCGCACAGGATGGGGAGTTTGCGTGCATACACCGAGTCGGCATCGTAGAGTTTGGGGGCGTGAAGGTCCAGCCTCAGGCGGTAGCCCTGGGCGTCGGTGAGGAGCAACTTGCCGTTGCGGTCGTAGATGTTGCCCTTGTTGCCCTCAATGATGCTGGTGGTGTAGAAGCGTGCCTTTGCAAGGTTTTTGAAGCCGCTGCTGTTGGGGCCCCATTGGATGAGTATAATCTGGCCAATGATGAGCACGGCAAGCAGAGCAAAGAGCAGATAAAGACTCTTCACTTTCCTCTGGATGCTTCTCTTAATGGCGCCGGGGTGGGGGTCGGTCACCTTTCTATCTCTGGGTTGTTGTTTCATCGGCTTTGTGGATGGTTGTTGGCGGTATGTTCCACTGTTTAATCTTCAGGTTGCGACGCTCAATCTCCTTGATGATATTGTCGTGGCTGGTGGCTCGGTGGCGCTCGGTGGACATCAGCAGGGAGCGTGTGCGCAACTTTTGCAGCTCCATCTGGCTGGTAATCTCCTCCCTCTGGAGTCGCTGGCCGGCGAAGAAATATCCCATATAAATCAGCACGAGCAGACAACAGTAGAGAATGAAGGGATAGTAGCGGCGCACAGAAGGGTTGTAGAGAGCCTCTCCGGAGAAGATGCTCGTCGAGGTGCGCTTTTTGCTCCTGTCGAGTGCGCTCGGGGCCACTTCGCCGCGTGGTTTCTCGTCGTGCAGGGGCTCGGTGCTCTGTCTGCCATTGACGCTTATTTTATCTCTCTTTCGTTGTCTACCAAACATATCTTTTGCAATTGGCTGTTGGCCTTTTTTTCAGTTGTTATCTAAACTTAAATCTTCTCGGCAACACGCAACTTGGCGCTTCGTGAGCGGGGGTTGCGCTCAACCTCCTCGGGGGTGGGCACGATGGCCTTCTTACTCACAGCCCTCATCTGGGAGGTGACATTGCCGAAGAAATCCTTCTCCACCTTGCCCTCGAAGTTGCCCGTCTTGATGAAGTTCTTCACGAGCCTGTCCTCCAGCGAGTGGTAGGAGATGATGCAGAGTCTTCCCTCGGGGCGAAGCACCTTGAGGCTCTGCTCGAGGGCCATCTTGAGGGCCTCCATCTCGCCATTGACCTCTATGCGGAGGGCCTGGAAGAGCTTGGTGAGGAACTTGGCGCCATCCTTCTTGGGGGTGCAGGGAGCCACAGCCTCGAGAAGCTGACCGGTGGTGACAATCTCGTTCTGCTCGCGGTAGCGCACAATGCAGGCGGCAATCTTGTAGGTCGTATCCAGCTCGCCGTACTCCTTGAGCACCCTTGCCAACTCCTCGGCCGAATAGGTGTTTACCAACTCGCGTGCGGAGAACCTTGCTCGCTGATTCATCCTCATATCCAGCGGAGCGTCGGCCTTGAACGAAAAACCTCGCTCGGCGGTGTCGAAGTGGTGCGACGACACGCCCAGGTCGGCAATGATACCATCCACCTCGCCATCCAGCACTCCGCGCAGGCGCAACTGCGAGCGCAGAAAGCGGAAGTTGCTCTCGACGAAGTGGTGTCGCTCATCGCCCGTGAGGTTGGCTTTGGCGTCGGCATCCTGGTCAAAAGAGAAGAGGGTGCCGTCCTCGGCCAGCTGGGAGAGGATAAGACGCGAGTGGCCGCCTCCGCCGAAAGTCAAATCTACATAGACTCCGTGGGGGTTAATTGCAAGTCCCTCAATGGTTTCGGTGGCAAGTGCGGGTATGTGATAAGTTGTGGTCATAGCTTCCCTGTTACAAAGTATTAGAATACTTTGTAAAGGTACAGCATTTGTTGCGAACTATGCAACAAATTTCTCAAAAAGTTATTAACAATCGGGGAGATTGTGGGAAGATGACTAGGAAAATAGTGTCATTTCCAAAATGTTGCTCTTCAGTTGCTCTTCAGGAGTGCCACTGCGTAGGCCGAAACACCCTCACCACGACCCGTGAAGCCGAGCTTCTCGGTGGTGGTTGCCTTCACCGAAACGGCGCCTACCTCTACGCCCATAACCTCTGCCAAGCGAGCCCTCATTTGGTCGATAAAGGGGCGGAGTTTGGGCCTTTCGAGCGCAATGGTAATATCCACATTACCAACCTCATAACCCTCGTTGTGGATGAGGTCGATAGTGCGTGCCAAAAGGATAGTGGAGTCGATTCCCTTGTAGGCTTGGTCGTTGTCGGGGAAGTGTTTGCCGATGTCGCCGAGGGCTGCTGCTCCGAGCAATGCGTCACACAGCGCGTGGATTGCCACGTCGCCGTCCGAGTGGGCCACACAACCAAAGGTTGAGGGTACCTTCACACCGCAGAGAACCAAATCAAGTCCCTCTGCCAGAGCGTGTACGTCAAATCCAAATCCTATGCGCATAGTGTTTCCTTGAAATTATGCCACAAAATTACGAAAATTTTACTATCTTTGAACTCTTGAAGGTGTGATTTTTGTCGATTTTTGCGCACAAATATCATCCTCTCCTGCTGGCCGACAGAAACACTAATAAAAACTATACACAAAATGAGTACAATCAAAGAGCTGAAACCCTCGCTTGTGTGGGGGATTTTTGAGGAGATTACACGCGTTCCACGCCCCTCCAAACACGAAGAGAAAATCATCGCCTACCTGGTCGATTTTGCCAAGAAATACAACCTCGCCCACAAGGTGGATGCGGCAGGTAATGTGGTGATTTACAAGCCCGCAACCCCCGGCTATGAGAACTCTCCAGCGGTTGTGTTGCAGAGCCACAGCGATATGGTCTGCGAGAAGAATGCCGACAAGCAGCACGACTTTATGACCGACCCCATTGAGGCCTTCATTGATGGCGAGTGGGTGAAGGCAAAGGGTACAACCCTTGGTGCCGACTGCGGTATCGGTATGGCGGCTGCACTTGCGGTGTTGGTGGATGATACTCTCAAGCACCCTGCCATTGAGGCTCTCTTCACCGTTGATGAGGAGACGGGCCTCACGGGCGCCTTCAACCTCGCACCCGATATGCTCTCGGGCAAGTATCTTCTGAACCTCGACTCGGAGGATGAGGGCGAGCTCTTCATTGGCTGTGCGGGCGGCATTGACACCCTCGCAACCTTCACCTATAAGAGCGAGCGCGCACCTAAAGACTACGCGTGGATGCGCGTGGAGATTGGCGGCCTGAAGGGTGGCCACTCGGGCGACAATATCCCCGACGGACTCGGCAACTCCAATAAGATTATGGCTCGCCTGTTGCAGTTGGCAGCCGAGCGCTACGGGTTGAGAATCAACGATTTCAATGGCGGAAATCTTCGCAATGCCATTCCTCGTGAGGCTTTCTCGGTGGTGGGTGTGCCCGCAAAGAAGAGGGCGGCTTTCCTGCGCCTTGTTAAGAGTTTTGCTGCCGACATTTCGGCCGAGTTGCAGTACACCGACGCAGGCTTCTGGATGAAGGCCTCGGAGTGTGACAAGCCCACCAGGGTTATCGACCTCGACACCCAGGACCGCCTCCTGACCGCTATTGTGAGTGTGGCCAACGGTGTGCTGGCTATGAGTTTTGCAATGAAGGGGCTCGTGGAGACCTCCACCAACCTCGCATCCGTAAAATTCCAGCCCAAAAACAGGATTCAGGTGGTGACCTCCCAGCGCTCCTCGGTGGAGAGTGCCAAGAGGTATGCTGCACGCACCGTTGAGGGCACCTTCCGCCTTGCGGGCGCCAAGGTTGTTCACTCCGATGGCTATCCCGGCTGGGCACCCAACCCCAAGAGCCACCTGTTGGATGTGGCTGTGGAGAAATACCGCGAACTGTTTGGTAAAGAGCCCGTTGTGAGGGCCATCCACGCAGGTTTGGAGTGTGGTCTGTTCCTTGAGAAGTACCCCCATCTGGAGATGATATCCTTTGGCCCCACTCTGCGTGGTGTCCACTCGCCCGACGAGCGTCTGGAGATTGCAACGGTGGAGAAGTTCTGGCGTCACCTTGTGGCACTCCTTGCCTCTTTATAGCGAGCGCATCTCGTCGTGCTTAAAGTATTAAGGATGATTTCTCGTGGCGCGCCTATTTGGTGCGCCACGCGACTATTGACCAGACTGCGTCTGCTCTAAAATGCTCACGCTCGGCATAGTCTGCAAGCAGCCTCTGCCCTCGCTTACTCGCATTTGCGACCTTCGACGTTAGACCAAAAAGAGGGGATGCCCTCGCGGCAACCCCTCTCCAATCAAACTTCTCTAACACCTAATTTACTGCTGGGTGAAGGTTTCGCGGAGCCAAGCGTCAAAGAATAGTAACTCGGCATCGTCGCATACGACATAGCGTAGCAGTAGCTCCTCGTCCTCACCTCTTGTGCAGTTTGTCCTTTTTACTTCGTCTATTTCTCCCATAGGCAACTGCTTTAGTGGTTACTTAATTGTGTTGTTTTGTAGTAGTAACGCAGCGCCTTGGGGGTTTATTGTGGAGTATTCTATTCGAGAGAGATATTTTTTTCCTTAATCATTCGGCGCAGGTTTATCAGGGCGTAGCGCATACGGCCCAGCGCGGTGTTGATACTCACCTCGGTCTGCTCGGCTATCTCCTTGAAAGAGAGGCCGTCGTAGTAGCGCAGCTTGACTACCTCACGCTGCTCCTCGGGCAGGTGGGCCACAAGTTTTCTCACATCGGCCTCTATCTGACTGCCGATGAGTTCCTCCTCGATGCTCTTCTCCAGGGGGCTTTGGGTTGCGAGGATGTCGTAACCTGCGGTGGTGGGGGTGATGTTTTTGTTCTGCTTCTCGGCTCGGAAGTGGTCGATGACCTGGTTGTGGGCTATGCGCATAACCCACGAAAGGAACCTGCCACTCTCTTTGTAGCGTCCCTCGTCGATGACCTTTACGGCCTTGATGAAAGTCTCCTGATAGATATCCTCGGCGAGCTGTTCGTCTTTGACCATCATACGGATATAGTCATAGACGCGTGAACTGTGACGCTCGATGAGTTGGGAAATTGCCTCTTTGTTGCCTGCAAGGTAATAGCCGAGCAACTGCTGGTCGCTCGCACCTTGTGAGATGTTAATCATACTCTTCCTCCTTACTTTAATGTTGGTTTAAGAGTAGATGTTTTCGATAGGCAAAGAGTTTTTAGTGAATAAATATTAAATTGAAACTGCGTGCAAGATAGCGATTTTTCCCCTAATTTCCAAATCAAACACGAGTTTTTTCCCTTTCATCGCCTCTCGGCACGCAGTTCAACTCCATATCGGACAACTATTGTGCCAAATAGAGCGCAACTTTTTTGTCGAAAGTCTAAAGTCTAAAGTCTAAAGTCTGACGACAACAGACCTCTCCCGAGCTTCGCTCACCCTCCCCTAACTTAGGGGAGGGAATAATTATCAACTTTCAACTCTCTTTTCTTCCCCCTCTAAGTTAGAGGGGGTGCCCAAAGGGCGGGGGCGTGTGTGATTGTCCATTGTCAATTTTTACTTCAGGTGCTCTGCAACTTTCTGGAGGAGTGAGCCTTGGCCGTAGCCCATCCAGCGGTCGATAATCGTGCCCTCGGGAGAGATGAGGGTATAGTTGGGGATACCTCCTTGGTCGTAGTGGGCATAGATGCCCGTCTCTTGTTTGCCGTCGCTCCAGTTGTGCCACGACATTAGGTATTTTTCCGAAGCGGTGCGCCACGCATTGTCTGTGTCGGTGGTGATGCTCACAACCCTCAAGCGGTCTTTGTACTTCTCGGCAATCTCGCCCATCTCGGGCAGTGCCATAATGCAGGGGCCGCAGCCACAACTCCACATATCGAGCAGTATGTAGTAGCCACCGAGCTCGGAGAGTGTATGTTTGCCACCCTCCAAATCGTAGAACTCTCCGTCAATCATAGGTTCGCCAATGGTCGCCTCCTTGGTAGGGTAAACTCGGGTTTTTATCTTCTCGTAAGAGGGGTGATTATGCCATTCTTCGCCAAGTGAGTTGAAAATATCCTCAACCTCTTTGCGGTGTGAGAACTCAGGGTAAGACTTAAACATACTCGACATTTCGCAAAGGTGCATCATGCCGACTTCGTCCATTTTGCATCTTCTCATACGTTTGAGTAGGTGCTTGTGAATTTCTGATTGAAGTCGCAGTTGTTCATTACCCAAACTGTCATATTTGGCTTCTAGCAATGCCATGTCTGCATTGGGCTCGTCCATAGCAGCCCAAAGCATATTGTCTTCTATTAGAGCCCTTTGTAAATCTTTGTATATCTCTTTTGCACAACGAATATAGCCCTGCTGTGAGCGGTTTTCGGGGGCAGGACCATCCACCTTCCAAGTGTAAACCAACTTATCCTTACCCGTGATGACAACCTTGTCGCCAGCCTCTGCCCAAATGTGGGCGGCCATACTCGGAAAATCATCCCTCCAACAGAGCAGCGTCAGGTGCTCTTTCGCCGCCTCGGGAGTAATGCGGAAGTGGAATTTGCCACCTCGGAGTGTGTCGTGGGCTATGGCCATACCTGCCTGACCGTCAAGCCTAAAAAGGTAGAATACTGCCCCATCCTCCACATTGGCAACTCGGCCCTCAATCTCGTAGTAATCCTTTGGGGTGTCGGGGCCGCACGCCACAAGGCACAATGCGATGCCAAAGAGTAAAATCAATCGTTTCATATTCGTCTTTTTTTGTCTAAAGTCTAAAGTCTAAAGTCTAACCGACCTAATGCCCTATAACTAAGGGCTAATAAAACACAATTCCTGCTACGGCGGAGATGACGATGAGTAGGATGGGGTTAACCTTCTTGATGGAGGCCACAAAGCAGCCCGCGAAGATTAGCCAGCTCTTCCAGTCGATGAAGGTTGTGGGGCCAAAGAGCATAAGCGCCGAGGAGAGAATCAGGCCAATCATCATAGGTTGCATACCCGCCATTGCCCCCTCGAAGTGGCGGTTGCCTTTGAGTTTGAGGTAGAAACGGGTGGCCAGCAGCATAAGTGTCATTGAGGGTAGGCTGACGGCCACAGTTGCTAGCAGCGAGCCCCACACATTGCCCGTTACGGTGTAGCCCACATAGGTTGCGCAGTTTATGGCAATGGGGCCGGGCGTCAACTGCGAGATGGCGGCCACATCGGCGAGCTCCTCGGCGGTGAGCCAGGCGTTCTGCACCACAACCTCGTTGTAGATGAGCGAAATCATCGCATAGCCGCCACCAAAGCCGAAGAATCCTATCTTAAGATAGGAGAGAAACAGTTGCAGGTAGATCATTTCTCTTCCTCCTTTCTGCCCTCGGGGCGGAATGACCACGCGATGCCTACAACAGCACCCGCAAAGATGAACCAGATGGGCGAAAGGCCCAGCTGCCAGATGATGGCTGCGGCACCCAGGGCGAGGAGTATCTTCCACCAGCTCATACCTTTAGACATATTGATAAGGGGTGCGGCGATGAGCGCCACAACGGCGGGGCGCATACCCTTGAAGGCGGCGGCCACAACGGGGTTGTCCTTGAAGTCTGTGAAGCAGGTGGCAATCAGCAGAATGATGAAAAACGAGGGGATTATCACCCCAAGCAGTGCGGCCAAAGCCCCCTTAACCCCTCGGGTTTTATAGCCCACAAAGACGGCCGTATTGAGCGCAATGGGGCCCGGAACGCTCTGGGCTATGGTGAGTTGATTGATGAACTCCTCCTGGGAGAGCCACCCTCGTTTTTGAATCATTTCGGAGGCAATGAGGGGGATCATCGCATAGCCGCCACCGAAGGTGAATGCTCCGATTTTCAGAAACGAATAGAATATACTCCAAAGAGAAGCCATTGTTTTTTTGTCTAAAGTCTATAGTCTAAAGTCTAACCGACCTAAAATAAGTTGAGAGTTGAGAGTTGAAAGTTGAAAGTTACAGGGTCCTTAAATTCCCTAAACTCCCTAAACTCCCTAATTTCCCTAATTTCCCGTTTTTAATTGTTTACAAACGCCGTGAACATTGTGGCGGCAAGGGCGGCAGTTTCGGTCCTGAGTCGCGCGTTGCCGAGGGTTATCTCCCTGAATCCGGCCTTGCGTGCGGCCTCAATCTCCTCTTTCGAAAAGTCGCCCTCGGGGCCGATGAGCACCAGCACATTATCTCCCTTTTTAACCACATCGCCCAAGAAAACTCGCTCCATATCCTCCTCGCAGTGGGCTATGAGTTTCACCCCATCGAAGGGCTCCGACAGAAGCTGACGGATGGGGGTAAGGGGCTCTATTTGTGGTAGGTAGGCCTTGAGCGATTGCTTCATTGCGCTGGCGGCAATCTTCACCAAGCGCTCCTCCTTGACCACCTTTCGCTCGGAGTGGTCACACAGAATGGGGACGATGCGGTCGATGCCGCACTCGGTGGCCTTCTCCACAAACCACTCTATGCGGTCGATGTTCTTGGTGGGGGCCACAGCGACAGAGAGTCCATAGGGCCTCTTCTCCCACTCGGGGTGCTCCTCCACGATGCGGATGGTGCAGCGCTTGGGGTGGGCCTCCTCCACCTCGGCACGATAGAGTGTGCCACGGCCATCGGTTATGTGGAGCGAGTCGCCCTCCTTGAGGCGCAAAACTCTCACACAGTGGCCGCTCTCCTCCTCGGGGAGGGTGTAGAGGGGTGTTGTTATGTCGGGTGCGTAGAATAGTTGCATGGTACAAAGATACAACCTTCCGCAGGATTTCGGCCACCGAAGGGGATATTTTTTGTGAAAAATTTGGAAATCGTTTCGCCCCACAAGGGGTTATCTTTGCCCCGTACCAACTAAAAATATCGCGATTATGAAATCAAAAGAGAGAATTTTTGCAATCCTTGCAACCGCCACTACGCTCCTGCTGGTGGTCGAGAGCTCGTTGCTCATTAAAGCCCGCTCGGAGCGTGAGAGAGTTGAGGAGAACTTCCGTCAGGTGGAGCTCCTGAGCAGGATGTTGGCCGACTCGCTTGAGGCCTCCCGAGCCTCTGTCGTTCGCCTACGACTCACCATTGGTGAGCTGGAGGAGTGCAGGGCCTTGGATGCGGAGAGAATCCGCACTCTGGGCCTTCGACTGCGTAGGGTGGAGAGTGTTACAAAGGTGGCGAGCAGGCTTGAGGTGGATACCCTTTTGGGGGCGGCGGATTCGCTCGTGGCGCCCATCCTCTCCGACTCGCTTTACCGTTTGGTGTGGAATGATGGGTGGGTGTCGCTCAACATCACCTCGCGGCCTTCGTTGAGCCGTGTCTCCATCACCTCGCGCGATACGCTCTTTCAGGTGGTTCATCGTGTGCCCCATCGCTGGTGGCTCTTTTCGTGGGGCACCAAGGCCATTCGTCAGGAGATTCACTCCTCCAACCCCCACACAAGGCTTGTCTATGCCGAGTATATCGAGATTGAGGATTGAGCGTGGGCCTCGTCGGTGGAGAAAAACAGAGAGCGGACCTTTGCAGTCCGCTCTCTATGTTTTTAGTGGTTGCCGCACTCGTGGTGGTCGCAACTCACACCCGAGTCGAAGACAAAGCCCGCGAGGTAGGTCTTTATGAGCACCTCCACGCTGCCCCTGCACCCTCTGATTACGCGGATACCCGCGGCGGAGAGCTTATTGAGGGCGCCTTGTCCCATATTGCCCGCCAGCATAACCTCCACGCCCATTGCGTGTAACTCGCTGGCGATGTTGCTCTTGCAGCCGCAGCCCTGTGGTGAGGGGAGCGACTCGGTGGAGGCTATGGTGTTGTTTTCTATCGTGAAGATGGTGTAGTGGTCGCAGTGGCCAAAGTGGTCATCGACCATCCCATCCCTTGTTGGAACTGCTATTTTCATAGTTATTTTAGTATTCAGCGTTCAATTTTTTCAATTTTGCCCACACTTCGTGTGCTCTTAATTGCTCACGCTCGGCAAAGTGAACAAAGTACCCTCTGCCCTCGCTTACTCGCAATTTTCAACTTTCAACTTTCAACTTTCAACTCATTCTGTTTTTGTAGTCCTCATAGCCGAAGCGGCGCACAATCTCCACCGAGCCATCGGTGTGGCAGATGGCAATGGAGGGGTGCGACACGCCGTTGAACATTGTGGTCTTTACCATCGTGTAGTGAATCATATCCTCAAAGACGATTCTATCACCCACCTTGGGCTCCTTGTCGAAGGCCCAATGGCCCACCCAGTCGCCCGCAAGACAGCTGTTGCCGCCGATGCGCCACATCTTCTCGCCCTCCTCGGGGTCGTGGGCACCGACAACGGCGGGTTTGTAGGGCATCTCAAGGCAGTCGGGCATATGGCACGCAAACGACACATTGAGTACCAGGGTGCTCTCGCCGCCGCCCTCCACGATGTCCTCCACTGTGGCTACGAGTGTGCCTGTGCGCCAAGTGAAGGCGCTGCCGGGCTCGAGGATAACCCTCAGGTTGGGGTGACGCTCACGGAAGCCGCGCAGGGTGTCAATCAGAAGGTCTACATTGTAACCTTTGCGGGTCATAAGATGACCACCGCCCATATTGAACCACTTAATCTTATCCAGCAGATGGCCGAACTTCCTCTCCACAACCTCCAGTGTGGCAACCAAGTCCTCGGCCTGCGACTCACACAGAGAGTGGAAGTGGAGGCCCTCAATGCCCTCGGGGAGCTCCTTCAGCAGTTCGGCACGCACGCCGAGTCGGCTGGTGGGCGATGCGGGATTGTAGAGGTCCGTTTCGACGGTCGAGTACTCGTGGTTGATGCGCAGACCGCACGAGATGCCATTCAGCAGGGCCCTCTCGCGGTAGCGCTCCCACTGACCGAGCGAGTTGAAGGTTATGTGGTCGCTGTAGCGCACGAGCTCCTCCCACTCACACTCCGAATAGACGGGTGCGTAGGTGTGGGCCCTTTGGCCATACTCCTCATAGACCAAGCGGGCCTCGGCCAAAGAGCTTGCCGTTGCGCCGTCGGAGTGCTCCCTGAGGATGGGGAAGATGCTCCACATTGCGCTCGCTTTGAGTGCCACGATAATCTCCACGCCCGCCTCGCGCCTTACGCGGTCAATGACGGCCATATTTTTCAGTAACTCCGCCTCCTCCAAGACATAGCAAGGCGACGGAACGGCATTGTAGTAATTCAAAATTCAGAATTCAAAATTCAAAATTAGCAAATGCGAGTAAGCCTACTCGCATTTGCCCAATAAATTATCTGTTTGTTATTAGAGCTCCAGGTCTACATCGTGCAGCTCGACCCAAGGCAGACCCTGAGGACCGAGCTCCGCCAAGAATGGATCGGGATCGAACTCCTCCACGTTGTGAACGCCGGGCATCACCCACAGACCCTTTGCAAACATTGCTGCGCCAAGTGCGGCGGGTACACCGGTGGTGTAGCTCACAGCCTGGGTGCCGGTCTCCTTGTAGGCCTCGGCGTGGTCGCAGTTGTTATATATATAATAGGTCTTCTCCTTGCCGTCTTTGATACCGCGGATGCGGCAGCCGATCGAGGTCTCGCCGTGGTAGTTCTCGCCGAGGGTCTTGGGGTCGGGAAGAACGGCCTTGAGGAACTGGATGGGCACAATCTCCTGACCATTGTACATAATGGGGTCGATGCGGGCCATACCGATATCCTGAATTACGCGGAGGTGGGTGAGATACTCCTGACCAAAGGTCATCCAGAACCTTGCACGCTTAATGGTGGGGTAGTTGATTACAAGGCTCTCGAGCTCCTCGTGATAGAGAAGGTAGCTCTCGCGAGGACCGATGTTGGGATAGTTGAGGGTCTTGTGAATTTCCAGCGAGCCGGTGGTTACCCACTCGCCATTCTCCCAGTAGCGACCGTTCTGGGTAATCTCGCGGATGTTAATCTCGGGGTTGAAGTTGGTGGCGAAAGCCTTACCGTGGTTGCCGGCGTTGCAGTCCACGATGTCGAGGTAGTGAATCTCGTCGAAGTGGTGCTTTGCAGCGTAGGCGGTGAAGATTGCCGACACACCGGGGTCGAAACCGCAACCGAGAATGGCCGTAAGACCAGCCTTCTCGAACCTCTCGCGGTAGGCCCACTGCCACGAGTACTCGAAGTGTGCCTCATCCAGAGGCTCGTAGTTGGCAGTATCGAGGTAGTTCACACCACACTACAAGCAGGCGTCCATAATGGTCAGGTCCTGATAGGGGAGTGCTACATTGATAACGATGTCGGGCTTAAAGGCGCGCATAACGCGGCAGATATCCTCCACATTGTCGGCATCCACCTGCTCGGTTTTGATGCGGTCGCCACCGATGGCAGCGGCTATCTGGTCACATTTGCTTTTTGTACGGCTTGCCAACATAATGTCCGTAAAAACAGGGTTGGCTGCAACTTTGTGTGCAACAACGGTGCCCACACCGCCTGCACCAATAATGAGTACTCTACACATAGCGATCTTTTCGTTTTTGTGGGTTTATATATTTTGTTTTTCTTGTTTCGCTTTTGTCGCTGCATTTCTTGCAACATACAAAAGTAAGTAAAAAAGTTTAAAGTTGCAACTTTCGACTTTATTTGTATCTTTGTGGGAAAATTCCAACTTTTCCAACTAATTTAACCATTAAAACTATGCAGCCAGAGAAAGATAAGTACATTTTCGGAGTGGTAAAGGTGGGCGATAAGGGGCAGATTGTTATCCCCAAGGAGGCACGCGAAGTCTTTGGCATTGAGTCTGGTGACTCGCTTTTGGTGCTTGGCGACCGCACCAAGGGACTTGCTATTGTCAAGACACAGATTTTCGACTCCGCCGTCGAGGAGGTGTTCAAGTAGTCCCCACTGCCCTGAAGCATATTCCAACTTAATTTTCCCAATTTTATGAAAAATCGTTACTATTTTTTGGACAATCTGCGCTGGGTGACTGTGCTCCTGGTGCTCTTCTATCACGTTTTCTACAACTACAATGCCGTGGGTGTTTTTGGTGGCATTGGTGGCTTTGCCGACCACCAGTGGCAGGATATTTTTTGCGCCCTGCTGAATCCGTGGTTTATGACGCTGATGTTTGTCGTGGCGGGGGCCTCAAGCCGCTATGCACTCCGTAGTCGCACCCCGCGCGACTTTCGCCGTGAGCGCACACGCAAACTCCTCGTACCCTCCACTCTCGGCCTTCTGGTCTTTGGCTGGGTGCTCGGTCTGCTCAATATGCACATCGCCGGCGCTGCCCTCCCCGAGGGGATACCCTTCTGGGTGAAGTGGCTTATCGCGGTGGCGAGTGGTACGGGTCCATTGTGGTTTATCCAAGACCTCTTTGGCTTCTCTCTCCTGCTCCTTCTGGTGCGCAGGGTGATGGATGGCGAGAGGGTTGAGAGGTGGCTTGAGGGCCTCTCCAACTTGGGTGTCGGGCTACTGATGTTGGGCTTTTTCGGCCTGTTGTGTGTGGCATCGCAGAGCCAGATAGACAACCCCACAGCGGCGCAGGGGCTCCTGAACCTTTACCGCCCCATCTACTACTTTGTGGCATTCCTTTGTGGCTACTACCTCTTCTCCTCGGAGCGTGTGCACACCTTCCTTGCCGAGCGCGTGGTGCCACTCATTGTTGCCGCAGTGGTCGGTGCTGTGGGCTTTGGCACAGAGTTCTACGGCAAGGACTACACCTCCCCCGAGGCGTTGCAGGGGCTGTGGGGCAACCTCTTTTGCTGGTCGATGGTGCTGGCGATGATGGGCGCTTTCAGGCGTTGGGCCGATAGGACCACACCCTTTGCCGACTATATGACGCGCAGTAGTTTTGGACTCTATGTAATACATATGCCCGTCTGTACGGCCTCGTGCTTGTTGTTGAAGACGAGCGCATTGCCCGTGTGGGCCGACTATGTGCTCGCGTTGGTGGCGACCTATGTGGGCGCTGTGGTGCTGTGGGAGGTGCTCCGCAGGATACCCGTTGTGAGTTACTGCATCTTTGGCATAGCGCGCAAGAGGGGTAAATAATTGCCAAAAAAATGCGCCAAACGAAAAAAAATGTGCAAAGAGTTTGCAGAAAAGGATTTTTGCCTTATCTTTGCACCGCTTTTGGAATGAAAGCGCGATGATTCGCTAGCTCAGCTGGTAGAGCACAGCACTTTTAATGCTGGGGTCCTGGGTTCGAGCCCCAGGCGGATCACCGAAACGAAGGGATGACCAATGTCATCCCTTTTTTTGTTTCGGTGATCCGTGTGTTACCCACCCCCTAAATCCCCCTCCTGTGAGGGGGACTTTTCGCTTCGCTCATTGTGACCGTTGGGGCTCGAACCCAGGAGTGCCCCCTTTGGGTTATGGATTAGCCATCTGTAAGTGGGCAAGGGGGCTTACACTTTGAGGTGGATGTTGTGTTTGTCGAGCAGGTAGAGCACCAGCCAGCACGCGGCAATGTAGCCGGCCGATAGTAGCACACCGCCAAGCCCCAAAGGCAGATGGACTGCAAGGCCGCCCAAGAAGAATTGCGAAATGCCGCTGAAACTGACAATCTCCTGCAGCAGATAAATCGTAATGGAGTTAACGCCGATGACACGCAGCCACTCCGCCCAGCGCCTGCAACCGCGCACATCGATAACATAATAGAAGAGTGCAAACAGCGCCAGCGAATAGGCGCCCGCGGTGAGCACAAAGGCGCTCGACCAGAGCATCTTATTGATGGGTTGCCAATGGTTCCACACAAGCCCCAGAGTGAGCATCACCACCGAGGCGGCGGCCATAACCAGAGCCTTGCGACCACCCGATACGCCCTCGCGCAGTATCCACTCGCCCGTGAAGACACCCAGCAGGGCGGTGACCACGGCGGGCAGGGTGCTGAGGAGTCCTTCGGGGTCCATAATCCCTCGCCAATATATATGGTTGGGCATAATCATCCTATCGACATAGCCCGCCAGATTGCCCTCCTTGGTGAGCGCACCGACCCCCTCTGCC
>JAZQZA010000077.1:0-13958 GCA_045633765.1 Tidjanibacter sp.
CTCTATTAGAGAATCAGCATAGCGTCGCCATAGGTGCCGAAGCGGTACCCCTCCTCGATAGCAACCTTATAGGCGTTCATAACATTTTCGTAGCCACCAAAGGCTGCAACCATCATCAGCTGGGTGGAGCCGGGGAGGTGGAAGTTGCTCACCATAGAATCGGCAACGCTGAACTCATAGGGTGAGAAGATGAACTTATTGGTCCAACCCTCATAGGGCTTGAGCATTCCCGTAGTCGAAACCGACGACTCGATGGTGCGCTGTACGGTGGTACCAATGGCGCACACGCGGTGGCCGCTCTCCTTCGCACGATTGACAATCTCGGCGGTCTTGGCGGGGATGATAATCTGCTCGGAGTCCATCTTATGTTTTGTCAAATCCTCAACATCCACGGTGCGGAAGTTGCCGAGGCCCACGTGGAGGGTAATCTCGGCGGTGTCGATACCCTTAATCTCCATCCTCTTGAGGAGGTGTTTGGAGAAGTGGAGGCCGGCGGTGGGGGCTGCAACAGCACCCTCCTCCTTGGCGTAGATGGTCTGGTAGCGCTCCTCATCCAGGGGCTCAACCTTCTCCCTCACCCAGCGGGGCAGGGGAGTCTCGCCCATCTGTTTCAGCACCTCACGGAACTCCTCATAGGAGCCGTCGTAGAGGAAGCGCAGGGTGCGGCCACGCGAGGTGGTGTTGTCGATAACCTCGGCCACAAGTGCATCATCCTCACCGAAGTAGAGTTTGTTGCCGATGCGGATTTTGCGTGCAGGCTCCACCAGCACATCCCACAGGCGGAGGTCTTTATTGAGCTCGCGGAGCAGGAAAATCTCAATCTCTGCGCCGGTCTTCTCCTTATTACCATACAGGCGTGCGGGGAATACCTTGGTGTTGTTGAGGATGAAGACATCCTTCTCGTCGAAGTAGTTGATGATGTCCCTGAAAAATTTGTGCTCAATCTCTCCTGTGGCACGGTGGAGTACCAACATACGCGAGTCGTCGCGGTGTTCAACGGGGTACTGTGCGAGCAGGTCGGAAGAGAAGTCGTAGTTGTACTGTGAAAGCTTCATAGAGTGATTTTATATCGTTATTTTTATCTTTTTCCTACCGGTGTTTGGGATTCTCTTGTGGGGCCTTTGGTAGAGCCCAACAAGTATTATACGGATGAAAATTGTTTTTGTTTCAGTGGGATAGCTTTTTTCACAACAAACGGGGTGCTACTCTGTCTGTGGTGGGGTCATTGCGGCGATGAGTTCCTCGAGTGGCCAGGCATCCTCCACGAGGTTGTCGCCGCTGCGGGTGCGGCGCAGGGCCACAAGGTGGGCTCCGCTGCCGAGTGCCTCGCCAATCTCGATGGCCAGCGAGCGGATGTAGGTGCCCTTGCTGCAGCGTACCCTGATGCGCAGAAGGGGCATCTCGAGCTCCAGAATCTCCATCTCAAAGATGTTAATCAGCGCCTTGCGCATCTCCACCTGCTCACCCTCGCGGGCATATTCGTAGGCTCTCTTGCCATCTATCATCTTGGCCGAATAGACGGGCGGCGTCTGGAATCTCTCGCCCGAGAGTGCTTTCAGGGCCTCCTGAATCTTCTCGCGTGTGATGTGTTCGGTGGGGTAGGTGGCATCCACGGGGTGCTCTAGGTCGCCACTTGGGGTGGTGGCTCCGAGCATCACATCGGCCACATACTCCTTCTCGCCTGCCTGCAACTCCTCCACGCGTTTGGTGGCCTTGCCGATGCAGACAATCAGCACACCCGTAGCCAGAGGGTCGAGGGTGCCGGCGTGGCCAATCTTAATCTTCGGGTAGCCGAGTTTGCGGAGCAGATACTTCAGTTTGCGGACCACATCGCTGCTGGTCCAGGTGAGTGGCTTATCGACCACTGCCACAACCCCCTCGGGGAAGGGCATTGAGTGTGTTATGGGCTGACGCATCTTACTGTATTAGAATATGTAACTACCAATCGAGATGAGGCCCACGACGAGGCAGTAGATGGCAAACCACACGAGTTTGCCTCTATTTACGATGTTGAGCATAAACTTACAAGCCAGACATCCCGAGATAAATGAGGTCACAAAGCCAACGGCCAGCGGCAGGAGTCCAACGCCAATGTTGGCCAGATTGCCACCCAGCACATCCAGCAGCGACTCGCCCAAGATGGGGAGAATGACCATCAGGAACGAGAACTCGGCCACAACGGCGCGCTTATTGCCCAGAATAAGGCCTGTGGCGATGGTTGTGCCCGAGCGGCTGAGGCCAGGCATTGTGGCGGCCGCCTGTGCGGTGCCGATAATCATTGCATCCCTCCAGGAGATATCCTCCTTTTTGCGGGGTTTGGCATAGTGTGCAAAGGTCAGCAGTGCCGCCGTCAGGAGCAACATACCGCCCACCACGACCATCACATAGTCCGAGGCGAGCATCTGGTTGAAGGTATCCTTGAGAAGGAAGCCCACGATACCGACGGGCACCATCGAGGCGATAATCTTCAGCGCATAGGTCATATCGGGGCCCTTGCGGAAGGAGAAAAATCCGCCCACAACCCTCTTGACTGCAGGCCAGAGGATAACCAGGGTGCTCAACACCGTGGCCAAGTGGAGGATTACATCGAAGGCGATGTTGTCCGTAAGTTCTACGCCAAGCAACTCCTTTGCTATTTGGAGGTGGCCGCTGCTGCTTACGGGCAGGTACTCTGTAAGGCCCTGAACGAGGCCGAGAATGAATGCTTCAAAAATTGACATTTGAGTTAGCCTTTATATTCTGTTCGTTTACTCTTGTTTCTTGTCTTTGTGGAAGATGGAGTAGCCCACCAGGCCGAAGCCCACCAGCACAACAAAGGGTGCAAGGGAGATGCGGCGCCACGAGAAGATGGCCTCGCTGTTGAAGAGGTTGGCCTCCTGGCTGCCTCCGCCTGCCATCAGTATAAAGCCCAGCAGGATGACGCCTACGCCGAGGAGCATCCACTTATAGTTGCCCCACGAGAAGACCATCTCGGACCTCTGGTCGGGGGTTGTTTTGTTGTTTGTTTTCCTGTTTGTTGCCATACTAATAGATATGTATTTTTGCTGTATTCATATTCACAAACCTCCTCACGGCAAAGAAGGTAAAAACAATGGAGATGAGCACACCACCCACCATAATCGAGCCGAAGATGATGGCCAAAGGCTCAATGCCCACCGTCAGCATAAGGTACGACAGGCCACGGGTGAGGGCCATAACCACGCCCCAGAACATCAGCGACGCCCCAAGGCCCGCAAGAAGTCCCATCCAGAGGCTGTTGAGGAGGAAGGGGCGGATGATGAAACCGCGGCTTGCGCCCACGAGTTTCATTGTGGAGATGAGCTCCCTGCGCGAATAGACGCTCATCCTAACTGTGTTGCGGAGCAGTATGAGCGAGATGAAGAGCATCACGCCGGCAAATATCACCAACATAAGTTTGAAGGTGCTGAGGTTGCTCTCAAGGCTCTCGACCATCCCCTTCTGATAGACCACCTCATCGACGCCCTCCCAGGTGGAGATGTCGGCTGTGAGGCTCTCGACGAGGCTCTTGGGGCTCTCGCACGCCACAATTTTCACCTCATAACTGTCGGGCAGGGGGTTGTAGTCGAGGAACTCCTCGAAGTCGCCGCCCGCATACTGCTTGAAGTCGGCCGCAGCGACCGTCTTGGAGATGAACTTCGACTCGCGCACACCCTCGGTGGCGGCGAGCCTTTGCCCGATACTCTCGGCCACCTCGGCGGAGGCCTTCGTGTCGAGCATCACATAGAGGGTCATACGCTCCTTGATGGTGTCGGTAGTCTTCGAAAGGTTCCAGATGACAAAGCCCACGCTCGCCACCAGAAAGAGCACAAAGGCTATGCTGATGGTCGAGACGGCGTAGGAGCCGCGCACCTTGCGGCGCATATTTTTGTTTGTTGCCATAGTGTGTATGTGTGTATCTTGTCTATTGTTTGTTCTCTTTTCGGCGCTTGAGAATCTCCATAACGGCCACAACCACCAAGCCGCCGAGGATAAGGAGTGTGAAGGTGAGCGTAATGCCCTCCACGAGAGCAAACCCGGGTGCCCTGAAACGCCACTCGACGGTGTGCTCACCTGCGGGCAGCACCATAGCTCTCAGCACATAGTCTGCCCTCATATAGTCACTCTCCACTCCATCCACATAGGCAGTCCAGCCCTTGTCGTAGTATATCTCCGAGAAGACGCAAAGGCCGCCCGAGGGGGAGGAGTAGTCATATTTGAGATAGTTGGGCCTGTATTCCACGAGTTCAATCTCACCCGAGGAGTGTTCCATATTGCTCCCCACCTGCTCCACATAGCGGCTCTCAAGGATGGCGGTCCTCTTGGTATCGACGCTGCCGAGGAGTGTCATCTCCTCCACGGGCGAGGTGGCAACCACCACCTCCTCCACAAACCACGCGGGGCCGTTGGCCTCCTCGTTGAGCATCACCACAGGGGCACCGCTCTGCTCATCGGTCACGATGAAGTACTTGGTGTTGAGCATATCGTAGGCCTCGGGGTTGCCCTTTGCGAGTTGGTGGGTTATCAGGTCGTTGTAGCGGGCGAGTTTGGCACCGTGGTAGCCGCCCACCGAGCGGTGGAAGTAGCTGGTGGTGGCGTCATTGAAGGTGTCGGCCGAAAGGTTTGCAACCCTGTAGCCGAGCTGGTTGTCCATCATAATCTCGAGGTCGGCAGCCGAGGGTTTAATCTCGGTCTTTGCGGGCCTTACGAAGTCGTCCCAGAAGAGGTAGCGACTATCCACACCCACCATATCGACCGTCACGATGAGTCCCAGAGCACACAACATCGCACCTCGTTTCACCTTGCCCCCGAAGTAGAGCCACAAGGTAGCCGCCGAAGCGAGCACAAAAAGCAACGAACGCAGCGAGTCGGCCTTGAGCATCGAGGCACGCTCCTGCTCCATTGCGTAGATTACATCCTTGGGCAATCCCATACTTGCATCGTAGGCTCCCGAGAAGGAGAAGAGTGAGCCCCCCATAAGCCACATCAGCAGTGCAATGCCACCCGTTATACCGGCAGCCCAGAGGGTGCCTCTGCGAAGTTCGTCCACCTTCACCTCGCTCTGCCAGATGCGCCAGAGAACAAGTGCGCCCAGCATAGGCACGCTCCACTGCACAACCACGAGTGCGGTCGAAACGGCCCTGAACTTGTCATACATTGGGAGGTATTTGAACATCAACTCCGTGAACCACATAAGGTTGGAGCCCCACGAGAGCAGCAGAGCAAAGATGCTCACGCCCACAAGCCACCACTTCTCTCTGCCCTTCAGGAGGAAGAGTCCGAGCACCGCAAGGAAGAGTGCCGAGGCTCCGAGGTAGGTGGGGCCTGCCGTTCCGGGCTGGTCGCCCCAATAGGCGGGAAGCATCGTTGCGAGCGAGCCGGCACCATAGGGGCACAAGGATTTGGCAACCTGGCCATCGGGTGCAAAGCCACCTGCCGAGGAGCCGCCCATAAGGTTTGGTACGAGCAAGTTGAGGCTCTCGGTGCGGCCATAGCTCCACGCTGTGGCATACTCAATGTCGAGGCCTTTGGTGTTCTCTCCGGCGTTGCCACCGGTGGTCAGTTCACTACCGCCACGAATGGTGTCGCCCTGATGCTCGGCAGTGTAGTAGAGCGACGAGAGGTTGGCGCCCACAGCCAGGATGGCTGCGCCCACAAGCACCGCCGTACGGCGTGCAAACTCCTTCAGAGTGTGCTCCCTTATGGCCACCACAAGGTAGTTAATCCACGCGGCCAGCACGACGAGAGCAAAATAGTAGGTTATCTGTGGGTGGTTGGCACCAATCTGGAGCGCCGCAAAGAGCGCCGTGAGGAGTCCTCCGAGCCACATTCTGCCGCCACGCAACACATAGACCACGCCGCCCACAAGCAGAGGTGCGTAGGCAAAAGCGAACATCTTGGTTATGTGTCCTGCCCCGATGATGAGTATCGAGTAGGTGGAGAATCCGTAGGCAATGGCTGGCACAATGGCCACAAGTGGGTTGATGCCCCACAGGAGCAACATCGCCCAGAAGCATACAAGTGCAAGGAAGATGAGCACGGCGGGGCGACCAAACAAGTTGGCCAAAAAGGTGCTCACATTCTTGATGACCATCGAGGGATACTCGATGTTTATGAGGTAGGCGGGCATACCGCCAAAGGCGTTGCCGGTCCACTGTGGGTCCTCGCCCTCGGCCTGCATCTGTTTGATATCGTGACACATACCCTCATATTGGGTGATGTCGCCCATAGAGAGTGTTTTGCCCTCCATCTGGGGTGCAAAGTAGAAGAGCGCCAGGGCCAGAAAGAGCACCACAGCCCCCAAGTAGGGCAGCAGCGATTTTATGTTGAAATTCTTTTTCATTTGCTTGTGAGCCATATTATCCCATTATAACTCGCAAATGTAGAAAATTATGTTGATAGTTGAAAATCCGAGGGCGACAAAATGAAATTTTGTCTATCGTCTGCCGTAAACCATAGGCCGTAAACCATCAGCCGACCCGTGTTGTTTGGAGGGGGGATAAAAAAAGTTCACGGGTGTCGAAATTGATACCCGTGAACAAAACTAACATTAGCCGCCGACTAAAACAGCCTTGCGATGTCGTTGAATGTGGCCCAGAACATCAGCAGGAACAGAAGGCTCATACCAATCATTTGTGCCACCAGAAGGACCTTGTCGCTGGGGCGGCGGCGCGTGATAATCTCAATGAGAATGAACAGCGCGTGGCCACCATCCAATGCGGGGATGGGGAGCACATTCATCACTGCCAGGATGACCGACAGAAGTGCCGTAATACGCCAGAAATATTCCCAATTCCACACCTCGGGGAAGATGCCGCCAATGGCAATGGGGCCTCCGAGTGCCTTGTACATCTCCGTCTTGGGCTGGACAATCATTTTGAGCTGCTTCCAATAGTCGCCCATCTCCTGTGCAACTCTCTCACAACCACGAGGTATGGCCTGCCAGAAGTTGTAGGTGCGAGTGCGCAGGGGGATGTAGGAGGCGGTGGTGAGCGATACGCCGATGTGGCCCTCGCTATCGACCTCCACGGGGTGGGTGGTGCCGTCGGCAAGAGTCAGAGTGACGGTGTCCCCTGCGGCCTCCTCAAGGCGGGGGGCTATCTGGTCGTAGAAGCACATAGGCTCGTTGTTGATGCCCACAACTCTGTCGCCCGCCTTCAGACCTGCGGCCTCGGCGCCCATACCCTCCACTACGGCTGCCACCTCAAAGGGTACTCGTGGGGCGAGAAAATCGGTCTGCTCGGAGAGCTCCATAACCGACTGTACGGGGATCTCAATGGTGAGCCTCTCGCCGCCACGCTCTACAACGGTGGTCTTGTCGTTCTCAATTACAAGGCTGGTGAGCACCTTGGCGTAGTCCTCAATCTCCTTGCCGCCGATGGAGATAATCTTGTCGCCATCCTCAAAGCCGAGGGCGTGGGCATAGTCGCTGAAGACATAGCCATAGGGCATATCCTTGTTGGAGATGTACTCATCGCCCCACGCAAGGCTTGTGCCCACATAGATTCCGAAGGCCAACAATACATTCATCATCACTCCTCCGAGGATGATTATGAGCCTCTGCCAGGCGGGTTTGCTGCGGAACTCCCAAGGTTGTGGGGCGCTCTTTAGTTGCTCCGTATCGACGCTCTCGTCGACCATTCCCGACAGTTTGGCAAAGCCGCCAAAGGGCAGCCAACCAATGCCATAGGTGGTTTCGCCCCAGCGCCACTTAACCCACGGTTTGCCGAAGAAGATGCGGAACTCCTCAACCCTCACGCCGAAGAGTTTGCCGAACATCAGGTGGCCCAACTCGTGGATGAGTACCAGCAGCGTAAAGGAGCAGATGAACTGCAAAATTTTTATGACAATATCCATTGTGTTTTTCTATCTCTGTAATTATGTGTGTTCCAATCGGGGGGTAGGTGAGGGGTGGCTACCTTGCGAGCCCCGAGATAATCTCGCCGGCTATGCGGCGCGAAGAGTCGTTCGAGTGGGCATAGTCCTCAATCGTGGGGCTGCCAATCCACTCGGCCCTCTCGAGGGTCCCAAGTATAACGCGAGCAATGTCGGTATATTTTATCTTGCCTGCCAAAAATGCTGCCACGGCCACCTCGTTGGCTCCGTTCATCACACAGCAACTGTTGCCACCCCTACGCAGACAGTCGTAGGCGGTCTCTAGCAGCGGGAAGCGCTCGTTGTCCACGGGCTCGAAGGTGAGTGTGGGGTTCTTCAGGAAGTCGAGCCTCTCCTCGCCCAGCTCGCCCCTGTCGGGGAAGCGGAGTGCATACTGGATCGGTAGGTGCATATCGGGGGTGCCGAGCTGGGCCTTGATGGCGCCATCCTCGAACTCCACCATTGAGTGAACAATGCTCTGGGGGTGGACCAAAACATCAATCTGCTCGGGCCTTAGACCAAACAACCATCGTGCCTCAATCACCTCAAAACCCTTATTTACGAGCGTCGAGGAGTCGATTGTAATCTTTGCGCCCATCGACCAATTGGGGTGTGCGAGGGCCTGTTTGACGGTCACACTCTCCAACTCCTCGGCGGGAGTGCGCAAGAAGGGGCCTCCGCTGGCGGTGATAATCACCCTGCGGGGTGCCGACACCTCGCCCGCCAGACATTGGAAGATGGCCGAGTGCTCGGAGTCGATGGGCAGGATGGGGACACCTCTCTCGGCGGCCTCGCGCATAATGTGCTCACCGGCCACCACAAGGCTCTCCTTGTTGGCCAGAGCAAGTCGTTTGGAGGCCTTGACGGCTGCAAGCGAGGGCAACATACCGGCATAGCCCACAAGGGCATTGACAACCGTATCGACCTCGCCACCGGTGACCACCTGTGAGAGGGCCTCGCTGCCCGCATAAATCTTTATGGGCTCACCCTTGAGTGCTTCACACACAGCCCCATAGTGTTCCTTGTTGGCGATGACAACGCTGTCGGGCTTGAACTCCAGAGCCTGCTCCACGAGGCTCTCCCAGCGGTTGCCGGCTGTGAGGGTTGTGATTTCAAATTCGTCGGGCCTACGACGCACAATATCGAGTGTCTGCTTGCCTATTGAACCTGTGGAACCAAGCAGTGCGAGTCTTTGTTTCATATTGCTGACTAACTAAACCTAAAATGTGATGTAATTCTCGGGGTTGACGGCCACACCGTTGAACCAGAACTGAACTTCAATATCTCTCTTGCCACCCTCGCTTGTGGTGTTGCGGGTGGTACCTATGGCCTCGCCACCCTCCACTCTCTCGCCGGTGGTCTTGAGCGCCTCGCCCAAGCCGCGATAGGTGGAGATGAAACCTCCCGAGTGCTGAATCTGAAGGGTGTAGCCCTCTGTGTCGTGGGCCGACAGTACAACCGTTCCGGCCTGCACAGCGCTCACCTGACGAGCCTCGGGGGCGGTGAGCCTTATGCCGTAAAGACCCGTTGAGGGGGCAAAGCGTTTGGCCACGATGTAGTCATCCACGGGGCGCAGAATCTGTGCGCCGACCGACTTGCTGTCGTTGGGTGAGGTGTTGAGTCCGTAGCGGCCCGAGCCCTCCATCTGACTGCGCAGCAGGCTATCCATTGCCGAGGGGGCGACAATCTCCTTGTCGGAGGCTATGCGGTCCTGCTCGGTGGGGGTGAGGGAGCGCACCACGGGGCGGCGGCCCTCCATCACTTGTGCCACATTCTCGGTGTAGGTCTTCATATAGCCGAGCTCCCTCTCGAGCGAGTCGAGCCTTATGATGTTCTCAATCATCATCTCCCTGGCTGCAATGCCGTCGTAGCCGGGCAGAATGTTGAGGATGGAGGTGTAGGCCGAGAGGATGAGTGTGGTGGCGAAGATAACCACCACAGCCAGAAGAGTGTAGAGGCCCCAGCGAAGGGGGCGATGTATGGAGTACCACACCTCGCGTTGGTTTTCGTCGGTGATGCTCACGCGGTGGCGCTTGAGAAGGTTTTTCAAGAAGTATCGTGTGTTGCCGTTACTCATAGTTGTTGATGTTTTTCTTCATAAACCGAGCAAAGATACACATTTATTATAATTTATTATAAAAATATCCCTCGAAAGGCCCTATTTTTCGATTCAAATTCCTACCTTTGTAAGGAAACTATCAGCCCCCGAATGTGCTATGAAGTCGCTTTTCCCATTCATTGACAAGGTTGAGCATCTGCGCGATGCCGACCCCCGTATGGCGCAGATTATCGAACGCTTCGGCTATCTGGAACACCACAGGATGGATGCGCCTCTGTTTGATACGCTTGTGAGAAATGTGGTGGGTCAGCAGATTGCCACAAGCGCCGCCGACAGGATTCTCGGCCGACTACTCCCCAAAGGTGATGAGATTACCCCCGAGGCGGTCCTCTTGTTGGGCGTGGGGGGCTTGGGGGGTGTGGGTATTCCTGCACGAAAGGCCAAGTGGCTGCTGGCGGCGGCCGAGAGGTTTGTCGCTGGCGAGTTCTCCAAGCAGGTGCTCGGCCCCTTGAGTGACAAGGAGGTTGTGCGCCGTCTGGTGACGCTCGACGGAGTGGGGGTGTGGAGTGCCGAGATGATGTTGATATTCTCGCTCTCAAGGGAGAATGTGCTCCCCTCGGGCGACCTGATAATTCGCCGTGCGCTGATGACTCTCTATGGCGAGAAGAGTCTGTCGGCCAGGCGTTTCGACCACTACCGAAGGCTGTTTTCGCCCTTCGGCTCGGTGGCCTCGCTCTACCTTTGGGCCTATGGTAATTCGCTGCCCAGGCGCACTACCGAGATAACCATCCGTCCGCTCGGCTTTGCGCGACTGAAGGATAGGACTCTCAACTACTCCTTCCAGCCGACCGCCCGTGGCGAGATGCTCATTGCCTCCAGCGTGAAGGGTGTCTGCCGAGTGGCCTTTGCGGATGACAGAGAGGAGGCTCTGGATGAGTTGAGGGCCGAGATGCGAGGGGCTGTGTTGAGGGAGCAGTGGGAGCCCTCCCACAAGGAGATGGTGAGGCTGCTGGAGGGACGAGGCCCCAAGAGTATGACGCTCTACCTTGAGGGTACGGCCTTCGAGCGCAAGGTGTGGAGGGAGCTGCTGAAGGTCCCCTACGGAATCAGGGTGAGCTATGCCGACATTGCCGCCCGTACGGGCTTCACGAAGGCCTATCGTTCGGTGGGTAATGCGGTGGGAGCCAACCCGATAGCGGTGATAATCCCCTGCCATAGGGTTATCCACGCCGACGGCACGCTGGGCAACTACAACGCCGGCGCCGACAAGAAATATTTTCTGCTCGATGCCGAACATTTGAGCAGGTAACAAAACAGAGTAATTTGCGTTTTTTCTAACGGTCATATGAGAAGAGTTATAACAGTGCTTTTGGCCTGTATGGTGAGCACCGCCTCGCTGTGGGCCTACGACTATCGGATTGTGGAGGTCCCAAGCGCCGCAATGAATAAGAGTGTGGCCGTATCGGTCATCACCCCCGACAGTTACGTGGGGGGGGTGGGGTGCTACGATGTGGTCTATCTGCTCCACGGATTTGGCGACGACCATCAGGCGTGGCACATCAAGGGTAAGGTGGCCCCTCTGGCCGACAAATACAATCTCATTTTCGTCTGCCCCGACGGCGGCAAGAGTTGGTATTGGGATAGCCCTGTGGATGCATCCTATCGCTACGAAACATTTGTTGCAGAGGAACTTGTGGCGTGGGTTGATGGCAACTATCGCACCCCCGCAGAGCGCACCTCGCGTGCCATCACGGGCCTCTCTATGGGTGGCCACGGAGCACTCTATCTCGCCCTTCGCCACCAGCAGACCTTTGGTGCTGCGGGTAGCACCTCGGGAGGTGTGGACATCCGCCCCTTCCCCGAGGGATGGGACATCTACAAGAGGCTTGGCAGCGCCGAGGAGCACCCCGAAAATTGGGAGCAATATACGGTCATTAACTTGGTGGATGAGGCCCCTACAGATGGGTCGTTGGCCCTGATTGTGGATTGTGGCACGGAGGACTTCTTCTATGATGTCAATATCGCGCTCCATCGAAAACTTATGGGGCGTGGCGTTCCCCACGATTTCTATGTGCGACCCGGTCGCCACCATTGGCCCTATTGGCAAAACTCCATACAGTATCAACTGTTGTTCTTCAGTAATTATTTCAAAAACAATTAAATAGCATTATGGAATTCAAAGGACTTGTTTACAAGATTTTACCCGTAGTTAAGGGCACGAGTGCCCGAGGTGAGTGGACCAAACAGGAGGTGGTTTTCGAGCTGCCCGATGAGTTTAACCGCAAATTGTGCGTAGGTTTCTGGGGCGAGAAGGCCTCGGAGGCTGCTGCGCTGAAGCCCGGTGAGCAGGTGGAGGTGGCCATCAACCTCGAGTCGAGGGAGTACAATGGCCGTTGGTACACCGAGGCCAGGGCGTGGAAACTCTCGCGCGTAGTGCCCGAGGCTGCTGCACCCGCCCACGATATGCCCCCTATGCCCTCCGAGGAGCCTGCATATAGCTCGATGCCCATCGACGATATGCCATTCTAAAAATTGAAAATTGACAATTATAGAGGGCATTTAGGGACTTTAAGGATCTTAAGGACTTTTATAACTTTCAACTTTCAACTTCCAACTTTCCACTCGCCAATTGTTACGCATAGGTATCATATCCGACCTTCACGGCACCTTTGATGAGCCCCTTCAGCGATTTCTCGCCGAGGTGGACGAGATTTGGTGTGCGGGTGACATCGGCTCTGTGGAGGTGGTCGAGAAGATGAGAGCCTTCGGGAAGCCCGTTGTGGCGGTCTATGGCAACATCGATGACCACACAATGAGGCTCACATTCCCCGAGTGGCAGTGCTTCGAGAGGGAGGGGGTAAAAATCCTTATGACCCACATCGGATTCTATGGCGGTCGATACCTTAAGGAGGTCTATGCCAAGATATGCTCCCTGAGGCCCACAATCTTCGTCTGTGGCCATAGCCACATACTGCGTGTGGGCTACGACAAAAAGCGCGGAGTGCTGAACATCAACCCCGGAGCGGCGGGCTGCAACGGTTTTCACCCCGTGCGAACAGCCGTCAGGTTTACGCTCGATGGTGGCACCCCCCGCGACCTTGAGGTCTGGGAACTGCAAAGGCATTAAAGACAAAAAAAGCCTCGCGAAATTCGCGAGGCTTTTTTTGTTATGCTTATGCCTTGAGCCTTAGGAACGAGTAGCCGAAGCGTTCGCAGGCGGCCCTCTCGAGCTCCTCGCGCACCGATGGGTGGGCGATGTTGATCAGAGCCTTGGCCCTCTCGGCCAGATTCTTGCCCTTGAGGAACGCAGCACCATACTCGGTGACCACAAACTGCGTCTGGAAGCGGGTGGTAACCACACCGGCACCCTCGGTCAGGACGGGCTTAATCTTCGACACACCCTTGGGGGTGATGGAGTTCATCGCAATGAAGGTTTTGCCGCCCTCCGACAGCGCCGCGCCATACATAAAGTCGTGCTGACCGCCCACGCCCGAGAAGATGCGGGTGCCGATGCTGTCGGCGCACACCTGACCTGTGAGGTCGACCTCAATGGCCGAGTTGATGGCCATAGCCTTGGGATTCTGGCGGATGCGGAAGGGGTCGTTAGTCCACGCCACATCCTTCACCAGCAGGTCGGGGTTGTAGTCCATATAGTCGTAGAGCCTGCGCGAGCCGAGCGAGAGGCAGCACACCGTCTTGCCACGCTCAATGACCTTCTGCGAGTTGTTAATCACACCACTATTAATAAGGGGTACAACGCCATCGGTGAGAGCCTCTGTGTGGAGGCCGAGGTTTTTGTGGTTCGTAAGGGCCGCAAGCACAGCGTTGGGAATGCCGCCCACACCAATCTGGAGTGTTGCACCGTCGGGAATCTGCTCGGCAATGTAGCCACCAATCTTCCACTCATCCTCGTTGGGCTCCACGGTGGGCAGAGCCACAGGCTCGCAGTCAACCCTCACGGCTGCATCGATGCGGTCGATGTGCACAAGTGCATCACCATAGGTGTAGGGGATGCGGGGGTTAATCT
>JAZQZA010000078.1:0-8648 GCA_045633765.1 Tidjanibacter sp.
AAGAGTACGCTGCTGCGCACAATTGCAGCGCTGGCAAAACCACAGAGTGGCACCATCACCATTTCGGGCAGGGATGTGACCTCGCTCACGATGCGTGAGGTGGCCGAGAGAATAGCCTTTGTATCGACCGACGATGTGAGGGTGCAGAACCTTTACGTGTGGGATGTGGTGTCGCTTGGCAGGGCTCCCTACACCAATTGGGTGGGTAGGCTCACCGAGGAGGATAGGGCAAAAGTTAAGGAGTCGTTGCGGTTGGTCGGTATGGAGGACTTTGCGGAGGCCTCGATGGACAGCCTCAGCGATGGTGAGCGACAGAGGGTGATGATTGCAAGGGCTCTGGCCCAGGATACGCCCATCATTCTGCTCGATGAGCCTACGGCTTTTCTGGACCTCCCGAATAAGTATGAGATATGCTTGTTGCTCAAGAGGTTGGCGCATAAGGAGGGTAAGTGCATCCTCTTCTCCACTCACGACCTCTCGATAGCCATCGAGCTGTGCGACACGATAGCGATGATTGAGGGCGGAGAGTTCCACTACGGAACGGCCGAGATGCTCATTGAAGGGGGTGCGATGCAACGACTTTTCGAGAGTACACAGATAGAATTTGACCGCCAACGAGGCAATGTGAGATTAAAAAAATAATTTTTTTACAAAATAGTTTGCAAATAATCAATTTTTGATTACCTTTGCACCGCTAAAAAGCTACCTAGTAGCAGTCGGGGCCCATTCGTCTATCGGTTAGGACGCAAGATTTTCATTCTTGAAAGAGCAGTTCGACTCTGCTATGGGCTGCAGAAAGAGTAAAAATTTTAAAAATATATAACTATGGCAAATCACAAGTCATCTAAAAAGCGTATTCGCCAGACGGAGACCCGTCGTGTTGCGAATAAGTACTACCACAGAACAACTCGTAACGCTGTGAAAGCATTGCGTGGTACCACCGATAAGGCTGCTGCTGAGGCCCTTCTGCCCAAAGTAGCTGCTATGTTGGACAAACTCGCAAAGAAGAACGTTATTCACAAGAACAAAGCAGCCAACCTTAAGAGCGGTCTGCAGGTTCACGTGAACGCACTGTAGTAGTCCGGTAAAGGTTTGCGCCTACGGGTGGCAAACCTCAGATGGTGACTGTAGCTCAGTTGGCAGAGCGTTGGATTGTGGTTCCAAATGTCGTGGGTTCGAGCCCCATCAGTCACCCCAGAGAGGAGTTCAGAGATGAGCTCCTCTTTTTTTGTGAATAAAACCCGGAGTGTCGCCACAGGAGGTGGCGAGTGAGTGGGGGGAGAGAGAAAGGGATAGGTAAAAAATAGTGGGCCCGGCAATGCTGCCGGGCCCACCTTGTTGTAAGGGTGCTGCTCTTTAGAGCTCTGTCTTCCAAAGGCCGTGGAGGTTGCAGTACTCATAGACAGCCACAGGCTTGCGGCCACATACACACACCTCTGCCACGGGTTTGTCCTTGAGGTCGATCCTCAAGCCGCCATCCTCAAACTCCACATATACGAACGAGATGTGGTGCTCGGGAAGCATTGGGTGCTCAACGCTGCCAACCTTGATGCGGAGTTTGCAGTCGTCGATCTTCTCCACAACGGGGAGGTGTTTCTCCTGACTTGCCTCTACGGTGTTGGCGGTGAGTTCAATCATCTTCTCGCCACAGCAGAAGGGTACTACGCCACCATCAACAGCCTTGATTACTACATTGCCACAGTGATTACATTTATAAAATTTCGTTGCCATAGTTTTATGTATTTTATTTGTTAAACTTTCTTATCGTCTTTCTTTAGTACAAAGATAATACCACTGTGACAAAAAGTCAAATCGGAAATTTTGATGACACTATAGGGAAAAACTATGCAGTCGGTGATGGGGTGTCATATCTAATATTTCGGCTGGGATATAAACGAAAAAAAGGACTGCAAACTTGCAGTCCTTTTTCGTTGGTAGCGAGACCCAGGATTGAACTGGGGACCTCATGATTATGAATCATGCGCTCTAACCAGCTGAGCTATCTCGCCGTGCTATTGCGGTGTTTCCCGAAAAGCGATGCAAAGATAAGTCTTTATTTTTTCCTCGCAAACTTTCTGAGGTATTTTTTTTGCATAGAGGGGTTAAAAAAGCGTTTTAGTATGAAAAATGGCAATTCGAAACATCTGGCCCGCACCCTCGATGGGGTTGCAATCATCGCCAGCCTACTTTTATTGGTATCGCTCTCGATAGACATTATCACTCGCAAAAGCTACATCCTCTCGCCCGGAGTGGAGGAGTTGCAGTTGGTTGTCTGTATGATTTTCGTTATGGACTTCATTGTGCAGATGATGACGGCTCGCAGCCCGAGCCGCTACCTATGGCGCAACATCCTGTTGCTCGTTGTGTCGATACCCTATCTTAATATGCTCGAGTGGGGCGGAGCCGAACTCCCCAAGGGGCTCTATATCTTTCTCAAGTCGCTACCTATGGTTAGAGGTATGGCGGGAGTCTATCAACTTGTGCGAATGGTGAGCCCAACCAGGGTGAGTGCCATAATGTGGAGTTATGTTTCGCTCATTGTGCTGCTCACCTACCTTGCGGCGCTGATTTTCTACGCCTATGAGGAGGTGGTGAATCGCAGTGTAGTGGGGTTTTCTACAGCTCTTTGGTGGTCGGGGCTTAATGTGACAACCGTTGGTGCGCCCATCTTTGCGGTGACGCCTGTTGGTAAGGTGCTGACGGTGCTGCTGCCTGCCCTTGGAATGATTCTCTTTCCGCTCTTTACGGTCTATGTCACCCACCTTGTGCAGCGGAGTAAGTCATCCTAAAAAACAGAGAGCGGAACCATATTTGATGGTTCCGCTCCATAATATTGCTCGAAGGGTGGCCTCTATTGCATTGCCTCCTCCTCGGCCCTTAACTGATTGAAGCAGTGGCGGCAGATGGGCTCATAGGTGTCCTTCTCGCCGAGCACCACGAGTTTGTCGTTCTTGGTGAGGCGGTGGGAGTGGTGGGCAATGTTGCCACAGCGTACGCAGATGGCGTGTACCTTATCTACCAACTCGGCGCGAGCCATAAGCTGGGGCATAGGGCCAAAGGGATTGCCGAGGTAGTCCATATCCAGACCTGCCACGATGACTCTCACACCACGATTGGCAAGCTGCATACATACATCCACAATGCCCTCATCGAAGAATTGGGCCTCGACAATGCCCACAACATCCACATCGGTAGCCAGCAGGAGAATCTGCGACGACGACTCGACGGGGGTGGAGGGTATGGAGTTGGCGTTGTGTGATACGACTTCATCTACGGAGTATCGCACATCAATCTGTGGTTTGAAAATCTCTGCTCGCTGGTTGGCGAAGAGTGCGCGGCGCATACGACGAATGAGCTCCTCAGTTTTGCCCGAGAACATCGATCCGCAGATTACCTCTATCCAGCCCGGTTTGCTTGCCTCTAAAAACATTGTGTGTTTGTGGTTAAGTTTGTAGTCCTAATATAAGTTTGGTTTTCTCTGTGCAAAAGTAACTCTTCCCCGCCGACTTTGCAAGCCTCCCAAGGAAGAGTTATTAACAATTTTTAAGGTAAAATGAAGTGCTAATCCTCCACGCCGAACTCGAAGATGATGTGCCTCTCGTATCTCTCGCCTTTACGCAATACCTGCGAGGGGAAGTGGGGCTTGTTGGGAGCATCGGGATAGCCCTGACACTCAATGGCAACGCCCGAGTAGTCCTCGTAGCGCTTGCCATCCTTGCCCATAGGGCAGCCCGAGAGCCAATTGCCCGTATAGACCTGAACGGCGGGTTGGTCTGTCAGTACCCTCAATGTGCGGCCCGTTGTGGGCTCCGAAAGGAGTGCTGCCTCCTGAATTTTGCCCTCCTCGTAGCCATCAATGGGCCAACAGTTGTCGTAGCCCTTGCCGAAGAGTAGTGCGTCAAATTGCTCCTCCATATCGCGGCCTATGGGCTTGGCTGTGCGGAAATCCATAGGGGTACCCTCCACTGCGCGAAGCTCACCTGTAGGTATAAGTGTCTGGTCGGTAGGGAGATAGTGGGTGGCATTAAGGCGCAGAGTGTGCTCCTTGATGATGCCCTCTCCGGCACCTTTGAGGTTGAAGTAGGCGTGGTTTGTGAGGTTCAGAACAGTGGCGCCGTTGGTCTGGGCAAGAAGTGTCAGCTCAAGGCGGTTGTCGTCGTCCCAATCATAGACGGCCTCGACATAGAGGTCGCTAGGGTAGCCCTCGTGGCCGTCGGGCGAGTCGATGGCAAAGACCACTCTGTTCTCCTCCACGCGGCCCTCCCAGAGGCTCTTGTGGAAACCTGTTGGGCCTCCGTGAAGAGCGTTGGGGCCGTTGTTGATGTTTAGGCGGTACTCCTTGCCGTCGAGCTCGAAATAGCCCTTGGCGATGCGGTTGGCATAGCGACCGGGAACCTTACCCATACAGGGGCCCTCGGTAACATAATCCATTCGGTTTTCGTAGCCCAGCACCACATCTGCCACGCGACCCTGCTTGTCGGGGACACTCACGCCAACAATGGCTGCGCCCATATTACACAGCTCGACCTCATAGCCCTTGCTGTTTCTCATTTTATAGACGATGACTGCATCCCCTTCGGGGGTGAAGCCAGCAACTCTCTGTTCGATATCCATAGTCTGTATTATCTGTTTCTAATTGTTTTCCATCTCAATCTCATCCTCATAGATAAATGGGGTAGGGAATTCCTCGGGGATGTCGAGGCTTGGCAGCACATCCTCCACCTCGTAGTGTGTGCGTTTCTTCTCGCTGAAGAGGAATATCTTTTTGGGGATGTAGCCCCAGAGGGTGGCGAGGAAGTTGGTGGTGATGTTGGAAATTATGTAGTGCCAGCCGAGTTGGTCCGTAAAGAACCACATCGACACCAGATTCATAAGGATTGCGAAGATGGTGATGAGGGTGAAGGCGACAAACTCCTTTTTCCTCGAGGCAATCTTGCGCTCGGTGAAAATCCAAGTGACACTGAAGATGTAGGAGGTTATGACGATGGAGGCGTAGCCCGCAATGCTCGAAAGGAGATAGTGGACGCCAAGAATGTCGGTCATCAACCAGATAATCACAAGGTTTATGAGATAGGAGAGGGTACTTCCGAGTCCGTAGCGCCAGATGGTGGCAATCTCCTTGCGTCTCTTCTGTTTGGTGCTTGTTTTCATTTTTAGGTGCAGATTTTATGCAAAGTTAGAAAAAAACCGTAACTTTCGGAAATAAAAGATTGATATTATGCAGACACGAATAGATAAATGGTTGTGGGCGGTGAGGATTTTCAAGACGCGCAGCGATGCTGCCGAGGCTTGCCGCACGGGTAAGGTTACGATTAATGGCTCTGAGGCTAAACCTTCAAAGGAGGTCAAGGAGGGTGATGTACTGACGGTCAAGAAGGTACCTGTTATGCGCTTTACCTATAAAGTGGTGGGTATTGTGGAGCGTCGCCTGCCCGCCAAGGATGTCCCCACCTACTGCCTCGACCTCACTCCCGAGGAGGAGATGGCCAAGCTCAATCCCCCGAAGGAGACCATTTTCATCAGCCGTGAGCGTGGCGCAGGTCGTCCCACCAAGAAGGAGCGCCGAGATTTGGACGCCTTGTGGGAACAGTTCTAAAAGACGGATATTTGGTATGCATATAATTAAAACGCGGAACCTTCGGGGCTCCGCGTTTTTTGTTCTTCTACTCCATAGCCTTTTCGATAAGCTCTCGCCACTCATCGGGGTAGGGAATGGCCGCCTGTGTGGCGAAGTCGAAGCAGACAACCACCGTTCGGCACTCGGCATTGGGGCGATTGTCGTTGGTGTTTAGGAGTCGCTGGCAGACCGTCATACTCTTGTTGCCGAGGCTCTCCACCCACGACTCAACAACGATGGGGTCACCCAGGCGGGTTTGACGCATCATATCGGTCTTGATGCTCACCAGCACGAGGTTTACGCCACGCCAATCTATCCTGTCGCCCAGGATTGTGTGGTAGAGCTCCATTTTGCCCAGGTCGAAGTACTCCTGAAGGTGGATGTTGTTAATGTGGCCGAGGGTATCCGAGTCGGCAAAACGCTGTTGTATGTGTGTTCTCTGTATCATTGTTGGCTCTCTATCGTAGGATTTTGAACTCTCCGTCCTCCTTAATCATCATAATCGAGGAGGCTTGGCGTGTGGGATTACCCTCAAATTTTGGGTCAATAACCATATCTACACCCTCCTTTATGCCCTCCACAATGTCGCGAAAGCGCGTGGGGGTAGCTTCGCCCGAGAAGTTGGCCGAGGTCGAAACCAGAGGCCTGCCGAGCCTGCCCACCAAGCGGCGGCAAAATTCGTGGTCGGGCACCCTCACAGCCAGCGAGCCCTCCTCGGGAATGAGGTTGGGGGCAACGCCCACTGCGCCATCGAGTATGAGAGTCAGGGGTTTGTCCGTGAGCTCCATAAGGTCGTAGGCCACCTCGGGCACACGGCGGATATACTTGCCCACCGCCGCAGGAGTGTCCAGCAGAACAATCATACCTTTTTTATTTACGGAGCCTTTCAGGTCGTAAATTTTCTCTGCGGCCTGCTCATTTGTAGCATCACATCCGATTCCCCAAACGGTATCGGTGGGGTAGAGTATTATGCCGCCCTTGCGCAACACCTCTACAGCTCTGTTTATCTCTTCCTGCATAACAATATTATATTATATCGGTACAAAGTTACGATTTTTCGGATTCAAAATGCAAAAATCAAAAAGCAAAAGTTAAGCAGGTTGGGGAGTTTGGGTTATTTAGGGATAATTTTCAATTTTCTGTTTTCAATTCTCAATTTTAATACTTACTTTTGCGCCACTTGACAAAATGTAAATAAATATAATAAATTAAATCCAGACTATGGGAAGGGCATTTGAGTATCGCAAAGCGCGCAAGATGAAACGCTGGGGCAATATGGCTCGCACGTTTACTAAAATTGGTAAAGAGATTGAAATCGCCGTTAAGGCTGGTGGTCCCGACCCCTCGGGTAATACCCGTCTGCGCGTCCTTCTGCAGAACGCAAAGGCAGAGAATATGCCCAAGGAGAATGTTGAGAGGGCTATTAAGCGCGCAATCTCCAAAGATACTACCGACTACAAAGAGATGGTATATGAGGGCTATGGCCCCTTCGGTGTTGCTGTGCTCGTAGAGACCGCAACCGACAACACCACCCGCACCGTTGCCAATGTGCGCAGCTACTTCAACAAATGTGGCGGTACCCTCGGTACCAGCGGTAGCGTGACCTTTATGTTCGACCACCTCTGCGTATTCAAAACCGCAATGAAGGAGGGTATCGACATCGACGAGCTCGAGTTGGAGCTTATCGACCTCGATATGACCGAGCTCTTTGTGGATGACGAGAATATCATCAACATCTACGCTAAATATGAGGCCTTCGGCGCCATCCAGAACTACCTCGACGAGCACAATATGGAGATCGTTAGCGGTGAGTTCGTACGCATCCCCACCGACACCAAGGAGGTGAACGCCGAGCAGCGTGAGGCACTCAATAAGCTCATCGAGAAGCTTGAGGAGGATGACGATGTGACCAATGTTTACACCACAATGGCTCCTGAAGAAGAGTAAAAAACGCATATAACGAGCGACTGCTTCGTTATACTTCGATAAGCGGGCTTCCTCATTTACGTTTAGTAAACTGCGGGGCCCGCTTTCTCGTATGCCTTGCATTTATCTCGTTCTATGCATTTTTTATTTGTAAGGCTTATGTGTCAACTTAATGCTCTTGTCAAAAGTAATTTTGAATTTTGAATTTTGAATTCTCACAATAGCCCTGCCTCGTAGAGGGTGATGATCTGTTCGATGAGTTTGTCCTCGCCCTGTGTGGGGTCGTATTCCTGTTTGAGGTTGGCGCGGAAGATTCGCGCAATGGTGTTCCAAAATTTGGCGGAGAACTTACCCCTGAACTCTTCAACAATCTGATAGCCCGTGCGTTCCGTCTCGCGGTCGATGAGGCGCAGCAGAATCTTGCCCTGCGAGAAGGTCATATCCTCAAGTATAGGGGTGTAGCGTTTGACGAGCTCCTTTTCGAGGTTTTTGGTTATGCGCTCTCGCTCCTTGTTGGAGCCGGCGGCGGCGAGCTGCTCGTTGAGCTGATGGAAGAGGTTGCGGGCATCCACGGCGTAGGGATAGACGGCCTTGACATTGCGGATTAGGCGGCGCTGCTTTCGGATCTCGCCTATGTTGCCGTAGACGATAACATTCGATACCTGAATCTGATAGGTTGTATCTCCCTTTATGGGGTCCACTTCGGTTGCCGAGATGAATCCCGCACGATAGCGCGAGAAGGGGAAATAGTAGTCCTGACCCGGTACTCGGGTGAGGGTTTCGCGCCCCGACCTTTTTTGTGCGGCGACCCCTGTGGCCCCACACAAAAGAATCAATGCGTATATCAAAAATCTCTTCATTGCGCCTATTTTCAGCAAATATAACGAAAAAAAACCGAATTTTATTTCATTGCTGCCCCAAAGTGGACAAAAAGGTGGGTATAAATAATTTGGTGTAGTTTATAAAAAAATTGAAAAAATATTGTACTTTTGTGTGCCCAAACCTGCGAAGTGGGTGAAGGCGAAGGTTAGAACAGGTTAAACTTAAATATAAACAGCTATGAAACAAGCAATTGCAATTCTTACGGGTGGCGGTCCTGCTCCCG
>JAZQZA010000079.1:0-20477 GCA_045633765.1 Tidjanibacter sp.
AGGCAGAGGGCGTAGATATGAGCCAGTACCACATCATCCCCGAGAGCGAGGATGTGAAGGCTGTGGAGATTGCAGTTAAGGCTGTTCACAATGGCGAGTACGATGTACTTATGAAGGGAGTGGTTCCCACCGACAAATATATGCGCGGTATTCTCAACAAGGAGTGGGGGCTGCTTCCCGCAGGTACTACCCTCAGCCACGTTACCGTTCTGGAGGTTCCCGCATACCACAAACTCCTCGTGGTGAGCGATGTAGCAGTTCTTCCCTGCCCCAGCCTCGACCAGAAGAAACAGATTGCCAAATACCTCATCGAGATTGCAAACAACCTCGGTATCGAGATGCCCAAAGTTGCACTCCTCGCTCCTAGCGAGCAGCTCCTGCCCAAGGTTGTAAGCTCCGTAGAGGCTGCTGCCCTGTCGGAGATGGGTCAGAATGGCGAGCTTGGTAAGGCACTCTTCCAGGGTCCTTTGGCACTTGATGTAGCCATCGACGAGGAGAGCGTGAAGATCAAAAAACTCACCGGCCCCGTTGCTGGCGACGCCGACTGCTTGTTGTTCCCCAACCTCGAGAGCGGCAACATCTTCTTCAAGGCTTGCTCGAAGTTCGCAGGCGCAGAGCTCGCAGCTATGGTAGCAGGTCCTTCGGCTCCTTGCGTGCTCACCTCGCGTGGTGACTCGACCAAGACCAAACTCTACTCTATCGCTCTTGCTTGCCTCTCGGCAAAATAGAACAAAACCTACAAACTACTATAAAAACAGTTATGGAGAAAGTATTTAAGATTTTGACCATCAACCCCGGTTCGACTTCGACCAAGGTTGCAGTCTTCGAGAACGACAAGGAGCTCTTCTCGACCACCCTTCGCCACTCGAGCGAGGAGATTGGCCGCTACAAAACTATCCTTGACCAGCTCGATTTCCGTCGTGATGTTATCCTCGACGCCATCAAACAGTCGGGCATTGAGCTCACCGAACTCGATGCAGTTATCGGCCGTGGCGGTCTGCTGAAACCCATCCCCAGCGGCACCTATGAGGTTAATGCACAGATGATTGAGGATATTAAAGAGCGTCCCGCAGGTCAGCACGCTTCGAACCTCGGCGCACTGCTTGCAGCAGAGATTGCAAAGCTCGCAGGTGTTCACGCCTACATCGCCGATCCCGTTGTTGTTGACGAGTTGCAGGACGTTGCAAGGCTCACCGGTCTGCCCGAGTTGGAGCGTCAGTCCATCTTCCACGCTCTCAACCAGAAAGCCGTAGCTCGCGTATATGCCGACAAAATAGGTCAGCCCTACGAGGAGCTCAATCTCGTGGTTGCACATATGGGTGGTGGTATCTCTATCGGTGCCCACCGCAAAGGTCTTGTTGTAGATGTGAACAACGCTCTGGATGGCGAGGGGCCCTTCTCCCCCGAGCGTGCAGGTACTATGCCCGCACTCGCATTTGCAAAGATGTGTATGAGTGGCGAGTACACCTTGGCCGAGATTGCAAAGAAAATCAACGGCAAGGGTGGCGTTGTTGCTCACCTTAACACCAACGATATGCGCGAAGTGGAGAACCGCTACAACGCAGGCGACAAGGAGGCTATCTTGGTAGCAAATGCTATGGCTTATGGCGTAGGTAAGTTCATCGGTCAGATGATAGCCGTACTTAAAGGACAGGTTGACGCTGTCATCCTCACCGGCGGTATCGCCTACGACAAAAACGTTGTTGGCTACATCAAGGATATGATTGAGCCTATGGCTAAAGTTGTTGTGATGCCCGGCGAGAACGAGCTCGAGGCACTTGCAATGAACGCCCAGAGGGTTCTGGAGGGCAAACTCACCCCCAAGGTGTACGAGTAGTCTTCGCTAAATGCCTATATGAAAAAAGCCTGACTCGCAGTGAGTCAGGCTTTTTTATTGTATGCCGGAGCGTTATTTTTCCTCCAAGCAGTAGACATACATTATATCATTATAGTCCACATACAACTGCAGTTGACCGTCACTCTGAACTCTCAATCTTACACTGCATCGCAAGCCGTCAGCGTCAATACAAGCCATCTCGAACTGCGAACCACCCTCATCGTCATCAAAGACATCATCGTCCGAATCATAAATGGTAAACTCTTGGGGAGTATCGGAATAGATGCAAATTTCTTCGCGATCGAGATTGATATTCACAAGGCAGCGGGTCTCAATCCAATCCGACCAATCTGTCCACGAACCATTATCGGCCTTAATCTTGAAAGCAAAGTCAGTGGTGTAGTACTTGTAGTTCTGCGCCTCTACAGAAGCAAACGAACCAATAACCAAGGCAAGGAGTAGCAAAAGTTTCTTCATGGTTAATAAATTTTAGAGGTGTTAAATATGGTTATCTAATTATATGCAAATAGAAGAAAATCTATCATTTCTGCAAAAATAATAAATTTTCACAACACATCCTAACTCTTATGCCTCATTTTGGGCAGATAGCCGGCTACAATCTCTTTCAGCTCGCGCCAAGCCTCCAGGCGGAAGAGCTCCGAAAGGAGTACATAGAAACCAGCGCCGACAACTATTTTGGCTACGAATATCACCCACAAGGGAAGTCCCATAGCGGCACCCGCAACACCCAATAGCCACACAAATCCTACCATAAGGCCCGTAACGGCCAGATAAGGCAGTGCGTCCTTCGCTCTACTCCATAGTGTCCACTCGGGCACATAGCGTTTGGCCGTAATGCAGTTGATGGTCATATCCGACACAAAAATCGCCACCTGACCCCACGCAATGGCCTCTACACTAATGGGGATGGTGATCGCCAAAATGGCCGTAGCAATGAGTTTCTTGATGAACTCAATGCGGAAAATCATATTGCCATCGTCGCACACTTTCACAAGGTTGAACGAAATGACGGAAAGAGGGGCAAGCAATCCCGCAATGCTCAAGATGCGCAAATATGGTACCGCAGGCAACCACACCTCGGGCAACAACACGCGGAACATATCCTCGGCTACGGCTATCAGACCACACATCAGAGGAAACATTGCAAAAGCCCAGAGAATATACACCTTACGAGCGTTAATATTAAGTTTTACTTTATCCTCCTTTTGGCGCGAAAAGGCCGAGAATGTAACACTCAACACAGCCATAATCGTGGAGGTGACGGGCATCTCCTTAATCTTATTTCCGCGGTCGTAGTAACCCAAATCGGTCTTCGTATAGAACTTACCGATAAAGAGGTTTGAGATTTGATAATAGACATTACTCACCAGGTCGCTGAGCAGAATGCGCGAGCCATAGCGAAACATTCCCCTAATACGCTCCCACGAAAACCTCCACTTCGGCCTCCAGCGACTACCCCACCACATCAGTGCAGTCTTCACCACAACCACACCCAATCTCTGACCCACAAGAGCCCATACACCCAGGCCCTTGATTGCCATCCAAATTGCCATGCCACTCGATGCAGCATTGGCCACAAGGACATACAAGGATAGGTTACGGAACTCCATTGAGCGTTGCAGAATGGCGTTCTGAATGTTGGAGAATGAGTTGATTGGTATGAGTAGATACAAAATTGGGGCAATCCGCGCAAAGTCGGGAGCCCCAAAGAAGCGGCCACAAGCGGGAGCAACGGCAACCAGCGTGCCGTAGAGCAACAACGATATGGCAATATTTACATAGAATACCGACGAATAATCGACATCGTCGACCTCTTTTTTGCGAATCAGAGCCTGCGAGAAACCACTATCAACCAGCGGCATAAGTATTGCAGGGAAGGCCGCAACAATGGCCATAAGACCATAATCCTCCGGCGAGAGCAAGGAGAGCAGAACAAGGCTCACGACAAGTTGCAGCAGGGCCGAGCATATCTTCTCGATTGTCGACCACGCCACACCCTTGACTACCTTATTTTTGAGTTCCGAAGCCATAGGATTACTCAACAATAAAGAGCTGTTCGTCCTCGGCGTGCATCAGGTGTTTCTCGCGAGCATACTTCTCCAAGAACTCGTCGTCACGCCTGAGCCTCTGCATAAAAAGGCTATCCTCCGTAATTTTCTCCTCGTAGCGCTCAATCTCGTGCTGCAGGCGATAGACCCTTCGGCGGGTTGCGAAGTACTCAAAGATATTAAGGTCCGAGAAGAAGCACACAAGGAGAATGAGCACACCCGCGCTCACCACCCAAAGTCTATATCTCCTCAAAAACTCCTTCATCTCGGTCGCTCTTCCTCACCCTCAATGGTACTCCCTATCCTACTCGTTTACAATGGTATAGATATCCTTAAGGTTACGGCCCAACTCGTCGTAATCCAAGCCGAAGCCCACGATGAAATCATCGGGAATATCCAATGCACGATACTTCACCTCATAGCTTTTGGTGAATTTGGTGGGCTTAAAGAGCAGAGTAGCAATCGAAACGCTTGCAGCCTTGTGGCCGGCGAGCGAACGCAGCAGGTGCTCCATACTCTCACCCGTATCCACTACATCCTCCACGATAATCACGTGGCGGCCCTCTATGTTGTTACGCAAACCGATGAGTTCCTGCACCTTACCGGTGGATGACACTCCACTATAGGAGGCGAGTTTTACGAAGGAGAGCTCACAAGGAAAGTCGATTTTCTGCATCAACTCGCTCATAAACATAAATGCGCCATTGAGCACACCGAGAAAGAGAGGGGTCTCAACGCCCTTATAGTCGGCATTAATCTTGTCTGCAACCCTCTGGATGGCCTCATTTAGCTCTTCGTAGGGGATGGAAAGTTCAAAAGTTTTGTCGTGGAGCGTAACACGAGGTTTGTTGTTCTGATCCATATCTGTAACTATTATTTTATATTATTTCTTTTCTTCACAATTCTTGCACTCCGAACAATTCGGAGAATTATGTATATATTTGCAAAGTTAATAAAAATTCTATGAACGAAAATACTTTTTTTGCGCTTTTAATCACACTATTTGCAGGTCTTGCCACCGGCATCGGTAGTTTGATTGGATTTTTTGCCCGAAAGACCAACACCAAGTTCCTGTGCTTTTCGCTCGGACTCTCGGCGGGTGTAATGATTTACATCTCGTTTATGGAAATGATGCACGGCGCAAGGCTTGAGCTCGGCGAGCTGCTCGGCTCCGACTCCAAAGGCGGAGGGCTTGCTGCCCTACTCTTCTTTGGAGGTATGATTCTGGCGGGCGTGATTGACCGTCTTATACCCGAGTCGGAGAACCCACACGAGCTCCACAGCCTCGAGGAAATCAACGGCGAGGAGACCCAAAACCACGCCCACGCATCCCACAAGCTACGCCACGCAGGCATATTTAGTGCCATAGCTCTGGCCATCCACAACTTCCCCGAGGGCATTGCAACCTTCGTCACCTCCTACACCGACCTCGGAGCAGGCATTGCCATTGCCGTAGCCGTAGCCATTCACAACATCCCCGAGGGCATTGCCGTATCGGTGCCCATCTACCACGCAACAGGCAGTCGCAAGAGAGCCTTCTGGTACTCTTTTCTTTCGGGCTTTGCCGAGCCTGTAGGAGCACTTGTAGCGTGGCTGATACTCCTTCCACTGATTACCCCGATGCTCATCAGCTGCATTATGGCAGCAGTTGCGGGCATTATGATCTACATTGCCTTCGACGAACTTTTGCCCGCCACCCACTACTACGGCGAGAATCACATAGCCCTCTATGGTCTGTTTTTAGGTATGGCCGTTATGGCTGCAAGTTTACTGATTCTGTAGGAGTTAGACACCAGGGATATAAAAGAGCACCGCCAAAGATTTTGTGGCGGTGCTCTTTTTATTTAGACTCAAAGCCTCTCCCTACCTCACATTCAGCAGGTCGATGTTCAGCATACGGGTTGCCCTATAGACACTCACGCTCTTAACCCTCTTGCCATTTGCGTCGGTCACCTTCACCTTCTCGGGACGGCCACCCTTCCAGGTGCCATCATAGCAGGTGCCGTCGGCAAAAGTATAGGCGCCCTTCTTGTAGCCGCTATCGTCAACTTGGCCCTCAAACTTGTCGCCATTGGCAAACTTAACAACAATCTCGCCGTCGTACTTGCCAGACTTATAGGTGATGGTGTAGATGTCGCCATTGGCGGCCCTGACGAAGAACTCACCATTCATAATGTCATTCTTCCACACGCCGCTATAGGAGTGAGCATTGGCCCTAACCAACTCACCCTTGCCATTCTTCACACCCTTGGCCCACGAGCCCGTATAGACATCGCCATTATTGTAGTGATACTCACCGATGCCGCTACGCATATAGTTGCTCATAGCACCCGAATAGACCTCGCCATTGACATATTTCATTGTGCAGTTGCCAACAGTTTCGCCATTCTTGAATTGGCCCGAAAGAACATCGCCATTGGTGTAGGTCAGCACACCTTTGCCATTGTAGGCATCGTCGGCATAGCCACCCTCGTAGATGACACCCGAGTTCTCGGTAATCCTCACATAGCCATTGCGCGAGAACTTACCACCTGCAAACAAACCAACATAATAGTCGCCATTGACCAGGCGCAATTTACCCTCGCCGCTGTACTTACCGGCCTCAAACTCACCGTCATACATACTGCCATTGGCGAGTCGCAGTTTGCCATAGCCGTCATACCTACCTGCCTTGAAAGAGCCATCGTAGGTGTCGCCGACCAAGAGTTGCAGACTACCCACACCGTGGTACTTACCCGCCTTGAACTCACCCTGATAGGTGTCGCCATTGGCTGCCGCCAATACGCCATAGCCATCATAGAGTCCCTTGAGGCAGTCGCCCTCATAGAAGTCGCCATTCTTGTTGGTAAACTTCACCTTACCATCGCCCGCAAATGAGCCACCCTTGAACACACCATCGTAATAGGTGCCATCGGCCATCTGGAGCCTACCCTTGCCATCGTACTTACCCGAAGCAAAGCTACCATCGTAGAGGTCGCCATTTGCAAAGGTCAGCCTGCCCTGGCCATCATATTTGCCCTTGAGGAACGAGCCCTCATAAAGGTCACCTCCTACAAGTTGCAGCCTACCCTTGCCCGAATACTCGTGACCGGCAAGCTCGCCCTCATAGGAGTTACCCTTCTTGTCGGTAAACTTAACATTGCCTGTGCCCATAAACTTGCCAGCAGCAAAGCGACCATCGTAGTAGCTGCCATCGGCGTTGTCCAAACGACCAATGCCGTCATACTTACCCTCGGCGAACTCTCCGTCATAGTGGCTACCGTCGGCAAACATCAAGCGGCCCCTGCCGTCGTACTTACCTTTGGAGAAGGTGCCGACATAACTATCGCCACCGACCATCGTCAGCACACCCTCACCCTCATAGAGGAAATTATTGTAGAGGCCTTCGTAAATATTACCCTTCGAGTCGGCAATCTTCACGCGACCATTGCCCGCAAACTCGCCAGCGCTGAACTTGCCGTGGTAGAAGAAGCCATCGTGAGTCTCCAGACGACCATTGCCATCGAATTTACCTCTCAGGAAATCACCAACATAGACATCGCCATTGGCGAGTTCCAGACGGCCAACACCGCTATATCTGCCAGCCTTAAAGCCACCCTCATAGCAATCGCCATTAATCAACAAGAGCTTACCCTGACCATCGTAGGCGTGGGCTGCATAGGAGCCCTCATAGGCGTTGCCCACAACATCTTTGAACTTAACCATACCGTTGCCGGTGAAGTTGCCCGTCTCAAAGTTGCCGTCGTAGTAGCTGCCATCGGCCATCGTAAGAATACCATTGCCGTGGTATTTACCCATTGCGAAACCACCAACATAACCAGAGCCATCAGCCATACGAAGCGAGCCCTCGCCGTCATACTTACCAGCCACAAACGAGCCCTCAAACCTACCGCCATCGGCCATCACAAGGACACCATTGCCCTCATACTTGCCATTGACAAAATCGCCCGTATAGACATCGCCGCCCGCAAGGGTGAGCACACCACTGCCATCATATTTGCCCGCAGCAAACGAACCTACATAGTGGTCGCCATCGGCACGGCGCATCTCGCCCTCGCCATCATAGTGACCATCCTTCATCTGGCCCACATAGCTATCGCCCGTAGCAGTCACCTCCGAGCAGCGGCCCGTCATAAACTTGCCCGCCTTGAAGATTCCCTCGTAGCGGTTGCCGTTGGCCAGATAGAGTTTGCCCTCGCCATCGTATTTGCCATCGAGCAAGAGTCCTTCGTAGCTATCGCCCGTAGCAGTTATCTCCGAGCAGCTACCCGTCATAAACTTACCGGCCTTGAACTCACCCTCATAGGTATTACCTCCGGCCATCTGAAGTTTACCCTTACCCTCGTACTTACCATCCACAATGGCACCTACATACCTGTCGCCATTGGTGTTAATCTCCTTGCTGTCGCCACTCAAGAACTTACCTTCCTTGAAGACACCCTCATAGGTGTTGCCACCCGCCAGGGTAAGTTTGCCCTGACCATTGCTCTTGCCCTTGGCAAATTCGCCCTCATAGACATCGCCATTGGCCCACACGAGCTTACCCATACCCTCATAGAGGCAGTTCACAACGCCACCATCGTACCTGTCGCCATTGCCCAAAACCTCGGAGCAACGACCCGTAACAAACTGATTGGCAGCAAAAACACCATCATACACATTGCCATTTGCGAGCACAAGTTTGCCGTTGCCCTCATAGGCGGCACTCTTAACCATACCCACATAGGCCTCACCGTTGGAGCGATTCATCTCGCCCTTGCCGCTAACCTCGCCATAATCGAAGTCGCCAACATAGTAGTAATCAACGGTTTTTATCTCGCCGTGACCGTGATATAGGCCATCTACGAACTCACCAACATACTTATCACCATTGCCGCTCACAAGCGTACCCTTGCCATTGTAGAGGCCATCCACAAAGTTGCCCGAGTAGGTGAAATCTGCTCCCTTGAGTGAGCCTTTACCGCTATAACGACCAGCAGCGAAGTTGCCCTGATAGACAAGAAGGCCATCGGCCTGTTTATACTCGCCGTAGCCGTGATACTCACCCTTGCTGAAGCTACCCTGATAGCTATCGCCATTGGCATAAACAATCTTTCCTTTGCCATCGTAGAGGCCATTTACGATGCTACCCTCATAGAGGTCGCCCTGAAAGGTCAGCATCGAACAGTAGCCCTTATCGAACTCGCCATTAAGGAACTGACCGTCATACATAGTGCCGTCGTTGAGTTTGAGCACACCTTTACCGTGGTAGAGGCCACCCTTGAACTCTCCGACATAGGAGTACTCGTTGGCCACGAAAGCCTGTCCCCTACCAGAGAGTTTATTGCCGCTGAATTTACCCGACAAGCGACGATAGACGGCATTGCCCTCACTCCAGGCAATCTCACCATCCACCAACTCGCCCTTGGCAAAAGTACCCTTGAGCGAAATATCTTTCATATTTGTAGCCTGACCTTTGCCGTGAGCCAAGCCCTCCGAGGAGAAGTCGCCTGTGTAGATGAAGGTGTTGATGTCGTCCAGGTGGGGAATCTGCAACAGACCCGCAACGGGGATGAAGGCCGCATAGTCGGGGCTCTGAAGGCTCTTGTCGTAGACTCTCCTCTCCAACTTATCTATATTCACATCGTCGTAGAAGGGAGGGAACAGACGGGAGGTGTTGTCGGAGAAGGTGAAATCCCAATGCAGACCAACCATAGAGGTCAAGTCGCCCTCCTCATAGAAGTAGCGGGGGTGTTTCTTCACCTTATCGCTATTGAACAGGTCATACACAGCCTTTTCGGTGAGTGCGCCGGGGAGGTGCATCAGGCGCTGAACATCGGAGATTGTGTAGCTGTCGGGGCTATCCTTATAGTAGGATGGCATAGTGACAAACTCCACAGTGTGTTTGTTCTTATCGACATTGATTTGGAACGCCTTTTTCCTACCATCGAAGGCCTCGACAGTCACCACGCCACCACTTGTCTGCAACTTATACATCACAGCCGAGCGGTTGATGTCATACTGCACATAGCTCTCCACTTCGGGCTCCAGAGCGCCATCCTTCATCACGGTCTGATATTCGTGTGAGAGCACCCTGCTGCCGCTATTATTGAACTCATAGAGTTTGAAGGTTGTGTAGAAAGAGATATTATTCACCTTGGCAATGCTTCCCTCATAATTGACCGAGCCGTCATTGTAGAAAATTTTTGCGTAGGTGTGGACACCTTTGTCGTAGGTCATCTCGGCATAGGGGGTACCATCGGAGTAGTTGATTTTGGTAACACCGTGGGCCGTACCATCCGTAAACTCCGAAATCTCATACTGCAACCAGCCAAAGCCACTCACATACTGCTCGTGGTAGCGAGTTACAACCCTTCGCTGCTGGGCAGAGGCACTCTCTGCGCCAAAAACACACACAGCAAGGGTCAGCAGCAACCATTTACAAGTCTTCATTTTACAATCCTAATTGTCGCTCAACTCCCAGAGCGACAGGCTAATATATCAAGAAGGCGGGGAGTTCCACAAGTCATCGCCCTCAATCCAACAATTCAAGTGGATATAATTCGGCGAAAGATAGGCAATTTCTGCCGAAAAAACAAAAACAGAGCCCCCCTAACGCAAAATCTTTTGAGTCCCTCCCGCCCTATCGGGGCAAAAAAACAATCGGAAGGATTTTCGACATCCTCCCGATTGCAATTCTTCAACAAACCTCTCGCCGTCTTACACCAGACCCGAGAATCCCATAAAGGCCATAGCCAGAATACCCGCCGTAATGAGTGCGATGGGCACACCCCTAACACCCTTGGGAAGATCCATAAGCTCCAGGCGCTCACGGATGCCGGCCATAACCACCAACGCCAGAGCAAAGCCCAAAGCGGTGGAAACCGAATAGATAACCGACTCCAGGAGGTTGTAATCTTTCTGAACAAGCAGCAGAGCCACACCCAGCACCGCACAGTTGGTGGTAATCAGGGGAAGGAAGATACCCAGAGCCTGATACAACGAGGGTGAAATCTTCTTGAGAACAATCTCCACCATCTGCACCAATGCGGCAATCACGAGAATAAAGACGATGGTCTGCATATACTCGATACCCAGAGGCTCAAGCACATAGCTCTGGAGCATCCATACAACAAGCGACGCAATGGCCATAACAAAGGTTACAGCAGCGCCCATACCCGCAGCCGTGCCAACCTTATTGGAAACACCCAAGAACGGGCAGATACCAAGCGATTGGGAGAAGACTACATTGTTCGCAAAAATGGAACCGATGATAATTGCAAATAACTCCATAATCTATTATGCTTTTTTTGTTGTGAGTTTGCGGAAAATAATCATAAGGTAGCCCAGCACAAAGAAGGCGCCGGGAGAGAGGATAAACACAAGTGCGCCATCGCCCTGCCAAATATCAAGGCCAAAGACGGAGCCACTTCCCAACACCTCACGAACCATACCGATAAAGGTGAGCGCAAGGGTGAAACCAAGACCCGAGCCAAGGCCATCCAGAGCCGACTCCCACACATTGTGTTTCGAGGCAAAAGCCTCTGCCCTACCGAGGATAATACAGTTCACAACAATCAGGGGAATGAACACACCCAGAGTGTTGTACAAATCCTGCACATAGGCCTGCATAAGCAACTGAACGACTGTCACAAAGGACGAAATCACAACGATAAAAGCGGGGATCCTCACCTTGTCGGGAATCACATTTTTCAGCAGCGAGATAACAATATTCGACATCACAAGCACAAACATTGTGGCCACACCCATACCCATACCATTAACGGCCGAGGTGGTCGTTGCCAAGGTGGGGCACATACCCAGCACCAGAACAAAGGTTGGGTTGTTCTTCAGAATACCGTCAGTAAAATATTTCAAATTCTTACCCATAGTTTTCACCCTTTAGAGATTAACTTTTTTATAGGTTTCGTAGGCCTCCTCCACTGCTTTAGCATAAGCCCTCGAAGAGATTGTAGCCGAGGTGATTGCGTCAATATCGCCGCCACTATTTCGCAGAGCAAAATTGAGCTTTGAGGCATCCTTGCCCTTCACGCTCGAGAGCAACACATTGCCCTCCTCGGTCATCTTACCGCCAAGCGAGGGGGTCTCCTGCTGCTCAACAACCGCAACATCCACAATCGTTGAGTTTGTATCAAAGAATACCGCAAGCGACACAGGCACAGCGCGGCTATAACCTTGAGCCGAGGTGTAAATCACACAACCAATCCTCTGGTCGTCCTTGCCGATAATCTCCACAAGGTTGCCATCGATAACCTCGTTTCCGACAACACTGCTACCCTCCACGAAACAAGTGGCGTTGAAGCCGCCCTGCTCGGTATTCTCGCTCTCATACTTCTTCACAGCCTCATAGGCAAAACCGACAGCCTCTGCATAGGCCCTCGAGGAGATGGTGGCCGCGGTGAGTGCATCGACCTCACCACCATCCTTCTTAACCCTCATATCCATCTTGCTTGCCTTCTTGCCAACAAAGCTCTTCAGCAGTGCATTGTCAGCCGACGACATATTGGCACCCAGGCCAGGAGTCTCTGCCTGTGAGAGCACCTCAATATTATTAATAATGCCATCCGCATTAAAGCCTACCATCAGTTCAATATCTCCATTGAAACCATTGGGCGAGAGGGTTTTAACTGCATAACCTACGAACTCCTCGTCTTTCAAGACCTCATAGATTACACAACCATCCATCTCCACCGTGTCGATAATGGTATCGAACTCAGGCAGAGTGTTTCGGAGCGCCTCGACAGCCTTATTTTGCTGTGCAAGGGCGATGGGCTCTTCGGTCAGTTGGAAGACAATGGCCACCGCTCCGGAACATACCAGAGCGATAACGAAGAGCATCAGGACCATATTTTTCAGTGTACTTTTCATCTCTTTCACTCCTCCCCATTATTTAGATTTAACTGCACCGAAGCGTTTGGGACGCATATACTTATCAATCAAAGGCACAAAGGCATTCATAATAAGGATTGCGAACGACATACCCTCGGGATAGGCACCCCAAAGGCGGATGAGCATCGTCACAGCACCAACGCCCACACCGTAGAGCACCATACCCTTCTTGGTCATAGGCGAGGTTACATAGTCGGTAGCCATAAAGATTGCACCCAGCATTGCGCCACCACTACAGAGGTGGAACAAAGGCGACATAAACTCCTCGGGGGAGATTGCCCAGGTGATACCCGAAAAGAGCGCCATAGTGCCAAGCACGCATACGGGAATGTGCCACGAGATAACCCTACGCACCAACAACCATACAAAGCCCAGAAGCAGGGCCACAACCGAAATCTCACCCATAGAGCCACTCTGAATACCGAGGCTCATATCTACCAAATTGACACTCTTCATCACCTCACTTACAGGCACACCCGCAGCAAGAGCCTCTTTGGCCATCGACAGAGGGGTAGCACCCGTTGTGGCATTCACCGCCTCGGGGAAGGAGGTCATAGCCACAGGGAAGGCAATAAGCAGAAATACGCGAGCCACAAGCGCAGGGTTGAAGGGGTTTTTACCCAGACCGCCGAAGGTCATCTTGGCGATACCGATAGCCACAACGGCACCGATAGCCACCAAGCCTAGGTTGATATCGGCGGGAAGGTTAAAGGCCAAAAGCACACCCGTAACCACAGCCGACAGGTTGCCGAGGGTCGAGGGGCCCTTGAGCATAAATTTCTGAATAAACCACTCCACCAGCACACAAACGGCTACCGAAAAGGCGGTGACCACAAAGGCCCTAAAGCCATAAACCAGCACCGAAACCACAAGGGCCGGCAGGAGCGCAATTAGGACATCGCCCATCATACGACTCGTGTCGTTGCTTCCGTGAACGTGCGGCGCGGGCGAAACAACCAATTTTTGACTACTCATAATTGTTATCTTTACTTCTCTCTTTACTCACTTTCATTCTACTTCTTTGCAGCGGCTCTCTCGCGGATGCGTTTCATCACCTCAGCCTTACCAATCCTCACCCAATCGAGCAAAGGAAGGTAGGAAGGACAGGAGAATGTGCAGCAACCACACTCAATACAGTCTGCAATGTAGTGGTTCTCCAACTCGTCGAAGTCGCCCCTCTGGGTGAGGGTGTTCAGAAGGTAGGGCTCCAGACCCATAGGGCAAGCCTCCACGCACTTGGCGCAACGAATACAGCTACCCTCCTTCTGCCTCAAGGACTCCTCGGTGGGCATCAGCAACACGCCCGAGGTGCCCTTCGTTACGGGAGCATCGATGTTGCTCACCGCGCGGCCCATCATAGGACCACCGGCGATAACCTTACCTATGCCCTCCATACCACCGCAATAGTCAATCAGCGCACTCATAGGAGTACCCACCCTTACAAGCAGGTTTTTAGGCGAAGCAAGACTTGAGCCTGTAACTGTCACCACCCTCTCAATCAGAGGTTTATTGTAGCACACTGCCTCATATACTGCCAGCGCCGTACCCACATTCTGCACCACAGCACCAACATCGATGGGAAGGCCGCCACTGGGCACCTGACGGCCCGTAACGGCAGCAATAAGTTGCTTCTCACCACCCTGTGGATAGCGCATCTTAAGAGGTACAATGACAACTCCCCTCTCCTCTGCTGCCAGCTGCGAGAGGTGCGCAATAGCATCGGGCTTATTGTTCTCTATACCTATATATATCTTATCTACACCAATCGCCCTGGCCAAGAGTTTTGCACCCTTGAGCAACTGCTCGCCCTTCTCAAGCATCACACGATAGTCGGCAGTAAGGTAGGGCTCACACTCCACAGCATTAATAATCAGGCACTCGGCCCTCTTACCATCGGGAATCGAGAGTTTCACGTGGGTTGGGAAGGTTGCACCACCCATACCAACAATACCCATCTCTTTCACCTTGGCCACAATATCCGAAGGGGAAAGCTCAACCTCGACAGGCTCCTTGGTAATGCTCTCGCACCACTGGTCACCCTCCACTGCGATAGTAATCGAAGGTTTCATATTTCCCTGCGCATCGGCCACGGGTCCAACAGCCGTCACCGTACCCGACACTGAGGAGTGGATATTGCTCGACACGAAACCTCCCGCCGTAGCGATAATCTGACCAACAAGCACCCTATCGCCCTTTGCCACACACGCCACTGCGGGTGCGCCAATGTGTTGCGAGAGAGGAATGGTCACACTTGCGGGAATGGGGAACTGCTCAATGGCAGCCTCCTTGCTATATTTCTTACAATCAGACGGATGAATACCGCCAATAGGAAAAGTCTTCATAATTTTCTATTCAGTTTTAGCCGTTTGGGGTTCAACTTCTACCACCTTGCGAGCAGGGAAACCAAACTCCACGATAGCGCCTGTGGGGCACTCCACCACACACTTGCGGCACATCTTACACTTCGTGTAGTCGATATATGCCAGATTATTCTCAACCGTAATGGCGTCGTGGGCACACACCTTGGCGCACTTACCGCAGCCAATACAAGCCACCTTGCAAGCCTTGCGAGCAACGGCACCCTTCTCCTTATTCACGCACGACACATAAATCTTGCGTCCCTTGGGGGCCTTCTTGCGCAACTCGATAATCCTCTTGGGGCAGGCCTTCACGCACGCGCCACAAGCTGTACACTTCTCCTCGTCAACCTCGGGCAGTCCCGTTGCGGGGTTAATGCTCAAAGCGCCAAACTCACACTTTGCCACACAATCGCCAAGGCCCAAGCAACCAAACGAGCAGCCCGTATCACCCGCATAGAGCGACGAGGCCACAAGGCAGGAGCTTGCACCATCGAATCTGCTGGTCTTGGGGCGATTCTCACACGAGCCCGCACACCTGACAACAGCAACCATAGGATCACGCTCGGCAGCCGCCTTACCCAAGTAGCCCGCAATGCTCTTCATACACTCCGCACCACCCACAGGGCAGTAAAGTTCCGAGATGTCGTCCCTCTTAACCAAGGCCTCCGACATTCCCCTACAACCGGCAAAGCCGCAACCGCCACAGTTGGCACCGGGCAGCATCTTCTCCACCTCATCAATGCGGGGATCCTCCTCGACCTTAAACTTCTTTGCTACCAGAAACAACAGGAGCGCAAGCAGCGCACCAAGTCCGCTAACAACCAATACAGTGGTCAATAAACTTCCCATATTCTCTATGTCAATAACTTAAAAATACTTACTCTTAACGCTAAAAACAATCACCCTCTCCAGGCGTTTGCGGAAAAAGGAGAGAATGATATAATAGAGGGCACACGCACCCAGAGCCGACACACCTGCCACCAAGTCGCCCCAGCGACTGTGGGTGAGCGCCAGCGCCACAATCATCACAACCAAAGGAACAATGTAGGAGAGAGTGATGGCACGATAGCCCATAATCTGCTCAATGGAGATGGTAACCTCATCGCCCACCTTGAAGATTTCGGGATGGGCAGTATAGGCCGAAACCACACGGCTCTCCTTCTCGCCACCGCACACACCCTTTGCCTTGCAGTCGCCACAAGCGCTACTAACCATCATCTCGGCCTCTACCCTCTTCTCTTCGGGAAAAACCGCCACGATGCGAGCATCGTGTTCCATAATCTTCGCCATAACCTAACCTGCTATTCTTCTATATTTTCTTTTACCTACATTTCTATTTATTCGCCGTCGGGAGATCCATATAGCTCCTATCCAACGGCATATTCGACACCTCAAGGATGGGACAGAACTGGTGAATCTTCTCCAGCGAGGTGTAAACCAAGCCCCTAATGAGTCGTACATCCTCAATATCGAAGCCCGCATCGACAATCTCATCCTCATTCTGCCACCTCTCAAGCATACGATACAGTATCGCATCAATCACATCATAGGGAGGCAACACTTTGCCCGTCTGCTCGGCGAGCATCAACTCCGACGAAGGACTCTTGAGCATTGTCTGCTCGGGAATCACATCACCACGCAGGTTGATATGACGAGCCAACGCATAGACATCGCTCTTATAGAGGTCGCCCAGAACGCTCACATTGCCACTCGTATCACCGTAGAGCGTGAGTGCGCCGACTGCCAACTCCGTCTTATTGGCACTATTGATGGGCACACAGTTCCACCTCTCGCAGTAGGCTATAAAGAGCGCCGTACGTAGGCGCAGCTGGTAGTCCACCTCCAGCTTGGGCGAATTGGGAGCACCAATGGCCGAAATGATTGTGGAGAGCGAGGAGCGGTAAATCTCATTGAGAGGAATGGTCACAAGCTCCACACCGAGTGCGCGAGCCACCCTCTCGGCATCATCGGCCGAGTGGTCGGTGGAGTACCTCGAGGGCATCTGGAGTGCCACTACCCTCTCCTTGCCGAGTGCGTCGGCCAGGATGGCGGCCGTCACAGAGGAGTCAATACCGCCGGTGAGGACCACGCAAGCCCTCTTGCTGTCGTAGTTATTCTTGGCAAAATAGTCTGCCACGCCCAACTTGAGCGCGCCATAGACATTCGCGATTTTATCCTGATAGGGCACCTCCACAACCTCATTCATTGCGCAAGTATCCACAAAGGCAATCTCCTCCACAAAGCTGCCTAGCAGTGCCACAGCCTTGCCTTTGGCATTGAACACCGCCGACGAGCCGTCATAGACAATCTCACCCGAGCCGCCCACGTGGTTCACAAAGACCACATTGGCGTCGGCCATATAGGCCTTCTCGGCAATTTTATCATAGCGTTTCTCGATACGGCCCTGCTGATAGCGGTCGGAGCCCATAACGATAATGGTGCTTGCATCCGAAAAGTCGTGATCCTGCATAAAGTCACCACCGAGCGCCAAGGCCACCTTCTCGCCCTCGATATTGAGGTATTCGTGTCCCCTGCCCGAAATTTTGTAGGCAGCGTCGAGGTCGCCCTGAAGGTTTTTCTTGGTCACATATCGACGGATGTGGCGGTTCTTGATATAGGCTGCGGCGCTCACGGTACCACCCTTCTTCTGGAGGGGCAGACCAATCAGCACCGAGATATTGTCGGTGAAGGCAGCAATCTCAACAAGAATCTCCTCGGCCTTATCGAGGAAGAAACTCCTCACCAGAAGCGAGTGTGCGGGGGTGCCTGTGATGGCCTCCTCGGCAAAGACTACGAGTTGTGCACCCTGCTGTTTTGCTTGTGCTATTGCGTCGATAATTTTGTACTTGTTGTACTCAAAATTACCGCACGAGTAATTCATCTGTGCAATCGCGATTTTCATATCACATCATCCTTTAGTGGGAATAATTTCGCAAAGTTACCACTTTTTAATTATTCTCCCCCATTTCGGACAAAAAAATCTTCACACGCGCACGAATAAGCCCCCATTTCGCCCCACTCCGCACCACTTTGCAAAAATTTTACTATATTTGCCGAAACACGATAATGCATAATGCCAAACACAGTGATATGAAACGAACACTCCTCCTAATCACCCTGCTACTTACAATGTCATTTGCAGGATTATCACAAAACCCATTGGCCGACATCTCTTGCGCCCCCAATGAGATTCTTTACACTACAAAGTACGGCTACCGCCTTCAAGATTTCAGGACAGATGGCTTTGGTGCAAACTATGTTGACCACGACTACGACTACTACGAAGGTCACAAAATTTACAGAATTACATTTGACTTCGACATTGCGTATATTCCACGAGATGCTTTTAGGAATTGCCAGAGCCTAACTGGAATCATCATTCCCGACGGCGTCACTGAGATTGGAAGGGAGGCATTCGATGGTTGCTCCTCGCTCACAAGTATCACCATTCCCGAGAGTGTTACTTCGATTGGAGAAAACGCATTCGCAGGCTGTTCGGGCCTACCAATAATTAACAACATAAGGTATGCCGACAGTTTCGCAATAGAGATTGTGGATAAAACTCTCTCAACCTACACACTTAAAGAGGGCACAAAACACATTAAAAACTTAGCATTTAGCGATTGTAAAAACCTCACAAGCTTCACTATTCCCGATGGCGTTACTTCGATTGGAGATAATGCATTCCGTGATTGCACATCGCTGACAAGTGTCATCATTCCCGACAGCGTAACTTCGATTGGATGGTATGCATTCCGTGGTTGCACCTCACTGACAAGTGTAACCATTCCCGACAGCGTTACTTCTATTGGTCATTCTGCATTCTCTGGTTGCAAAGGTAAATTGGTTATCAATAGCAAAATTGTCGAAAAAGATTACTCAGAGTATAGTTATCCATCCGAAAATGGTTGGTTAGAAGGATCTAAGTTCACCTCTCTCACCATTGGTGATAGCGTCACTAAAATTGGAAATTATGCATTTTATGATTGTTCAACACTCAAGAGCGTCACTATTCCCAATAGCGTAACTAAGATTGGAAACGCTGCATTCGCTGGTTGCACAGGCGAGTTGGTTATCAATAGCAAAATTGTAGAGACCGATTATAGCTCTAACAAATATCGTTCTTATGGTTATTGGACCACTGATTATAATGGTTGGCTTTATGGTGCTCAATTCTCTAAACTCACAATTGGCAATGGCGTTACTAAGATTGGAAATTATGCATTCAAGGATTGCTCCTCGCTAACAAGCATCACCATTGGCAATAGCGTCACTTCGATTGGAGATGGTGCATTTGAGGATTGCACCTCGCTGACAAGTGTATATATCACCGATATTGCTGCGTGGTGCAAAATTGTTTTTTTAAACGCTTATGCGAATCCTCTTTACTACGCCCACAACTTATACCTCAATGGAGAGTTGGTGACCGATCTAACCATTCCCGACAGCGTCATTTCGATTGGTGATAATGCATTCTATGGTTGCACCTCGCTGACAAGCATCACTATTCCCGACAGCGTTACTTCGATTGGACGTAGTGCATTCAGTAATTGCTCAAGGCTTGCAGCCGTTTATTGCAAACCCACAACCCCACCCACGGGAGACGAGTATATGTTCTACAATAACCCCAGTGGTCGCAAGATTTATGTGCCCATCAAGAAGGTGAGGGCATACAAAAGAGCTTACTATTGGCGCGACGATGCCGACTCCATCGTAGGCTACGATTTCGAGTAAGGCCCGAGGTCATTAGCCGCACACCGCCACCCACATCAGAACATTTTTTGAAAAAAGTTGCAAAAAGATTTGCAGAATAAAAAATAATGGCTACCTTTGCACTCGCTTTGAAACCCAAAGCAAAAATATAAGGCTGGTGCCATAGCTCAGTTGGTAGAGCAAAGGACTGAAAATCCTTGTGTCCCTGGTTCGATTCCCGGTGGCACCACTTGAAGAAAACGACGAATTAGTCAAAACGCTGTATTTCAACAAAATACGGCGTTTTTCTTTTTGTGCTATATGCCCATTTAGGGTGTTTCGGAGCAGTTGAAAGTGTGCAAATCAGGAACACTTTTGAAAAATCGAAAAGTGTTCCTGAATTAGCGTCTAATTAACCAATTTTCAAGATTTTACACTACTCTTTGTCTGGTAGCGAATTGCACCATTTTTTAACAGATAAAGTTATGATAAAGAGTACATTTTCAATCCTTTTCCTAATTCGCAAGTCGCGTTTAGGAAAGAGTGGCGAGTCGCCAATTTCAATGCGCATTACCGTAAATGGCAGATTTACAGAGATGAGCACACTGCGTAAAGTGCCTGCAACCCTAT
>JAZQZA010000080.1:0-18641 GCA_045633765.1 Tidjanibacter sp.
AAGACCTCCCTCAAGCAGATGTGGCGCGCCCTTGTGGGCAATGTTCAGCTGATGTGGACCACCCTCTCCATGGCTCTGTTCATGATCGGCTACTGCTCCACCACCAGCCTCCCCACCTACTATATGCAGTACGTCTACGGCGACATCAATATGTACGCTATTCTCGCCGCCGTGGTCGGAGTGGCTCAGATCGCCGCCCTGCTGGTATTCCCCCTGTTCTCCAAAAAGTTCAACCGCAAGCAGCTGTACACCGCCGCCACCGTTCTGGTCATCGCAGGCTATGTGGTGTTCATGTTTGCCGAGTTCTCCATCATCCTCATTGCCATCTCGATATGTTTGGCAAACTTCTCGTGGTTGAACGAAGCCTCGGGGGTAAATGGCTTATCGACATAGCTATAAAGGTTGAGGGCCAACAGACGGCACGAGTCGTAGGGGCACAAAGGAATCTCGCCACAGGGGTTGGTCGACACGGTGCGGAAGCCCTCGCTTGCGTAGCAGTCGGGCACACTCTCGCGCAACACGGTATCCCAGAACAAGCAACCGGGCTCGGCACTCTTCCACGCGTTGTGGATAATCTTCTGCCAGAGAGCCGTTGCGTCAATCTCTTTGCGATACATAGGCTCGGCAGCGTCGATGGGGAACTGCTGAACATACTTCTCGCCATTCTGCACACAGCGCATAAACTCGTCGTCAATCTTAATCGACACATTCGCACCGGTCACCTTGCCCTGTACGGTCTTGGCGTCGATGAAGCGCTCTGCGTCGGGGTGTTTGATGGAAAGGGTAAGCATCAAAGCACCGCGGCGGCCATCCTGTGCAACCTCACGAGTGGAGTTGGAGTAGCGCTCCATAAAGGGAACGATACCGGTGGAGGTGAGTGCGCTATTGAGAACGGGAGTGCCTGCAGGGCGGAGGTGTGAAAGGTCGTGACCAACACCACCCCTACGCTTCATAAGCTGAACCTGCTCCTCGTCCATACGGATAATACCGCCATAGGAGTCGGCGGGAACGCGGTGGCCAATCACAAAGCAGTTCGACAACGAGGCAATCTGAAGGTTGTTACCGATACCGGTCATAGGACCACCCTGGGGAATGATATACTTGAACTGGTCCAATAGGCCAAATACATCCTCCTCACTCATCGAGTTGGGGTAGTTGTTCTCGATACGGGCAATCTCGGAGGCGATGCGGTGGTGCATCTCCTCGGGCGAGCTCTCATAAATACGGTTGAACGAATCCTTCAGGGCATACTTATTAACCCACACCATTGCGGCAAGGTCATCGCCCTTGAAATACTCTTTGGTCTTTGCCAACACATCCTCATACTTCAACTCCTTGAGTTCAGAGGACAGGCTCCCTTTCTCCATCTTCTCAGACATAGTTTACTGTGTGTTTATAATGTTTTTTGTGTTTTCTTCAGATAAAAACAACTGCCCGTCAAGCAGTTAGCCAATCGGCGGAAATAGCGCCAGATTTGGCACAAAGTTGCACCAAATTTTTCGGGTTTTACCAATAAAGTATTCACACTTTATGAACAAGTTATGAACACTTTTATAAGGCTCTTATTTTGATAGGGTTACGCTCACCTTCTCGACCTTTCCTCCGAGAGGGGGCGCGAGCTTGGAAACTTTGATTGTGGATGTAACTATTTGAGGAAAAGCATTATGAATGCGCACAAGGATGCGCCAAGCCACATTCTCAAGAATATTGCTTGGCACCTGAATCTCCTCGGCCACCTGCTCATACACCGAGAGGTAATTGACACTTTTCAACAATTCGTCACTCACGGGAGCATCGCCAATTTCGACCTCCATCTTCAAATCTACGTGGTAGCGGTTTCCGACCACCTTTTCGAGGTCGTAGCAGCCGTGTGGAGCCCTAAACTCCATCTTTTCGAGTTCTATGGTAGCTCTCATTTTAGAACAGACATTTTTGCGATTTAACCTCCTCAACGAGGGTGAAAATCTCATTCCAGGCCTCCTCGCCAAAGGTGGTGCCCACAACCTCGATAACCTTACCCGCAGCAATGGCGCCAATGGTGCCACACTGCCTCAAGTCGAGCCCCTGACACATACCGGCCATGAAGCCTGCAGCGTAGAAGTCGCCTGCACCTGTGGTATCAACCCTCTTGGCGGCAGCCATAATGCCAACGTGGATGCGCTCGTGGCCCTGCTCCTTGATAAGTGCTCCGCGGGTGCCAATCTTCACAACCGCCAACTCACACCTTGCGGCAATGAACTCAAGTGCCTTCTCGGGGTCCTCCTCGCCACTGAAGGCCGTAGCCTCCTGCTCGTTGGCGAAGATGATATCCACATATTTATCCACCAAATCCATAAGGAAGGCCCTATTCTCGAGCACCACATTGTAGCTTGCAAGGTCGATGGCCACCTTCAGACCACACTGCTTGGCGGTCTTGATGGCGTGACGGATAACTGCGTGACTCTGAACCATAAAGCCCTCAATGTAGAGGCAGTCGTAGCCCTCGAAAATCTCTGTCCTAATATCGGCCTCACAGAGCTCCAGAGCCGCACCGAGGTAGGTGACCATTGTGCGCTCACCGTCGGGCGACACAAGCGAAAGGCACCTTCCCGAGCGATTTGTGCCGTGGGTAATATAGGGGGTAATGCCGAGGTTATCGAGCGCCTGCTCGTAGAAGTGGCCTGTGGAGTCCTTGCCCACCTTGCCGATATAACCCACCTTGGCACCCAAACGGGCCATACAACGAATGGTGTTCCCCGCACTACCTCCCAGCGAGAGTGTGTGGGGAAGGTCGGCGGTCTCGCCCTGAATCTGGCGCTGGAACTCGGCGTCCACAAGGTTCATACTACCCTTACCGAGGTTGAGTCGGGTGAGCACGTCGTCGTTGCGAAGGTTTACCAAAAAATCTGTCAGGGCATTACCAATGCCTATCACGCGTTTAATCTGCATAGCTTCTTTTGTTTGGGTTTTGCGGGGTGCAAAGATAGGTTTAATGTTTGAGAAAGGCAACTACAAATGGGGGTCAACAACTCCTGTCCACTCACACGAAATGGTGCCATCGTTGCCCGAAAGGAACTCACCCTCAACGGTATATGTGCCGTCGGCATTCTCCGAAATGGTGAGCTCGCCATCTACCAGAACGGCATACTCTATCGAGCCATCCTCCTTGACTACCTCCAAGAAACTACCAAAGGCTGTATCTGCACCATACATCCTTCCGGGATAGAATACTCCGGGCTCCTCGATGAGCATACCTACCTCATTCAGCTCGCCTGCCACATAGTGACCTGCAAGGCCCTTGCCGGTGTTATTATAGAGGTCGAGGTGGAGCTTCATTCCGGGCTCGCCAACGTGGATTTTGTCCGACGTGAGAATCTCCGAAGAGAAAAGCATCAGAACGTGGTTGGCCCACTCGCCATTGTCCTCATAGAGGTAGGTGTGGCCTATGACGGGCTCAACGGTTACATCGCCATCCAACTCGGGGTTGTACTCCTCATCGTTGCTCTTATCCTCAAGGGTCATCTCGCCCTCGAAGATGAACTTCATCTCCTCACCCTCGGTGGTGATAAAGTTGGCGGCAACCTTATAACCCTTGGCGGTGTGCTCAACAACTACAGTACCATCGGTGAAGTAGCGATCCACAATGCGGAACTGCTCGCCCACCTGCTCAAGATTCTGGGTTGCGAGGGTAAACTCCGAGGTGAGCACATTCTCGCCCCTCTTGTCACCCCAGCGGTAGGTGCCCTCGGGCACAATGGGGTTTCGGTGGTCCTCGGAGAGCGCTCCCCAAAGGTCGATATAGAGCAGTGTGCGGCCGGGGGTGGCGGGCACATCGAAGCCCTGTGCGGTCTGGCCAATGTGCTCGTCGTTGGTCAGGAGGAAGTAGTAGTCGGCAATGCCCTCATCCCAGAAGTTGCCAAAGTAGATACCTCCTGCACACCTATTAAGAACAATGGTGCCATCCTCGAGCACAAGTTTATCCTCCTCGGGCTCGGCGGGGGTTTCGGGCTCGGCGGGGGTGTTGTTACAAGCAAACATTGTTGCAGCAGCCAACATTAGGGCCAAAATCTTATTCAGTTTCATATCTTATCGGTTGGTTTTAATCGTTTTTACTATTTACTCTGGCTGATTTTAAGGCTTGTATTTGCGTCGGAATACTCGTCCGCCGCATCGCTAAAGTACTTGAGATACACAAAGGTAGTGCGTGCGCGCTTGGTTGTGTTTGCGCTCACGGTAAAGGTGATGGTCTGCTCCTCGGGGTTGTGGGCCACACGCTTGCCCGAGCCATCCTTGATGAGGATGTCGTCGTAGGGCTCCTCAATAACCACAACGCAGTTGGGGTGGCTGTTTGCCACCGAATACTTAACGGTGATGGTCTGCTGGGTGTTGTCCACCGAGAGGGTGTTGGAGTACTCGGTGGCAACAATCCTCGGATCGTCCCACACAAAGTAGGGCCTATCCTCAACAAGCTCCGTAAGAACCATTTGAACATCCGAAATTGCCGCATCGTGGGCAGCGTTTATCGCATAGGCGTAGATGTACCAATGGGTGTCGTAGCTGATGGCTGCATTGCCGAGCGTCACACTACTCTGCTCTCCCGTGAGAATCTTATAGGTGGGATAGGAGGCAACAAGGTCCAGCTCGGGAATCTTGGCGCTGTCGCCATTGTGGCTCGAGCTCTCAAAGTCCCTCTTGGCAATGGCTCCGAGCACATACTCCACCTCCAGATTGTCGGGCACACAACCCACCACCACGCGGTCGTAGTGTACCTCCTTGATGTCAATCGCAAATGTCACATTCTCGATGCCGAGGTTGGCAACCTGTGTGAGCTCAAACACGCACACCTCCGAGTAGCTGTAATTCACATATATTGTGGCCTTGCGCTCAACGGGATAGGCGTTCTCGTCGTAGTCGAAAAAGATTTTGCGGTTGCTCTCGTCGATAACGATATTTCTCACCCAGCTTGCGCCATCGTCGGCAACCACAGCCTTCAACTCTCCACCCTCATAGGGGTTTTCGATGCTATAGCGCAACTCGAAGGTGCCACCCTCGGTGCTCTCCAGATGGTGGGAGTAGCTCTGCAACGAGAGGATTGGGTAGGGGTAGAATTGGAACTCCTCGTAGGTAGGCTCGGCAGCAACCACAGGGGTGCGGTCCGCATCGGCAGCTCTCACAACTCCCGCAACCCACAACCACATAGGCTCCTCGGGGGCGCCCTGAATGGTGATGGTCTTGGTTGTCGTGCCACTCAAAAGATACTGATCGAGCACATCGCCATAGAAGCTGTTGCGGAAATAGTCGGCCTCAACAATGGCATACGCCTCCAGACCGCCAAGGCCCTCAATGTAGGACTTGGGGGCAACATTCACAAGGTAGGTCATCGTGGGGTTCGAGGGGGTTACGGTGAACTCCACAGTTTCGGGGGTAATAGCGTGAATCTCAACAGCAAACGAGCCACCCACCGCGCCTTGGCTAACAGAAATCAGGGCCAGGGAATTACCACCATATTTGAGCTCAATGGTGGCCTCACGAGAGGTCGAACCAAGGGCCAGGTTGTTATCTACAACAAAGCGCACCTCCTCCTGAAAAACCACAATGTCGTGGAGCCACTCGGCCGAAACCTCGCCAATGGTCACACTCGCACCCTCGATGGGGTTCTCAATGGTATAGGGAAGAACCATAGAGCCTCCCTCGACGGTGGCCACAACCTCCTTTTCGATGGTGATTGTGGGCACAATCTCCTCTGCGGGCTCCTGACAACCCACAAAAGCAAGCGACAAAAGCGCCGCAAAGCAAATAAGATTAAAAATTCTTTTCATAATAGTTATTTGTTTTTCTTTAATTTATTGTTTGCTATCGAGCCAAATGGTTACGGGGCCATCGTTGAGCAGCTCCACCTTCATATCGGCACCAAAGCGGCCACAAGGAATCTCCTTGCCGATTGCCGCCGCGAGTTTTGCCTTGAAGGACTCATAGAGAGGCACAGCCACCGCCTCCCCCGCAGCGTTGATGTAGCTCGGGCGGTTGCCCTTGCGGGTGGCGGCCTGAAGGGTGAACTGACTCACCACCAACACCTCGCCATCCACCTGTCTGACATCGAGGTTCATAACACCATTGGCGTCATCGAAGATGCGCAGTTGGGAACTCTTTCTCACAAGGTAGTCCACATCCTCCTCCGAGTCATCGGTGGCAACACCGACAAAGACCAGAAGGCCCTTGCCAATCTCCGCAACTCTCTCCCCATCAATGGTTACGCTTGCGTGCGCAACCCTCTGTATCAATGCTCTCATTGTGTTTTTTCCAAAAAAAATTTTTTTTAGTGCGCCTCGAGCCAGCTCTCACCCTCGCCAATCTCAACCGTCAGGGGCACAAGCAGCTGCGCCGCACCCTCCATCGACTCCCTCAGGATTTGGCACACAATCTCCTTCTCGCTGCGGAGCGCATCGACAATGAGCTCATCGTGCACCTGAAGAATCATCTTCGAGCCGAGCCCCAACTGCCTGAAGCGGCGGGCAACCTCAACCATTGCAAGTTTGATGATGTCGGCAGCCGACCCCTGCAAGGGCGCATTTATGGCGTTTCGCTCGGCCAGGGAGCGCACATTGGCATTGGCCGAGTTGATGTCGGGAAGGTAGCGTTTGCGACCGAAGATTGTCTGCACATAGCCATTGCCCTTCGCCTCCATAATGGTCCTATCAATATAGGCCTTCACGCCCGGATAGGAGCGGAAATAGCCCTCGATAATCTCTTTTGCCTCGGCCATCGACATCTCCTGTCCCATCCTCTGGCGCAGACCAAAGGCGGAGATTCCGTAGATGATGCCAAAGTTGGCAGTCTTGGCCTTGCGACGCTCATCGCTCGTCACCGCCTCGGGTGTTGTGTGGAATAGTCGTGCGGCGGTGTCGCGGTGGATATCCTCGCCACTGCGGAAGGCCGCAACCATAGCCTCATCGGCGCTCGCGTGGGCCATCAGTCTGAGCTCCACCTGCGAATAGTCGGCAGCAAGCAACAAGTGCTCATCATTGGTGGCCACAAAGGCGCTCCTGATGGGCCTGCCGAGCTCATCGCGGATTGGGATATTCTGAAGGTTGGGGTTGGTCGACGAGAGTCGTCCCGTGGCCGCAACCGCCTGATTATAGGCCGTATGTATGCGACCCGTTGTGGGGTTTACCAACTGTGGCAGAGCCTCCACATAGGTCGAAAGCAGTTTCTTTATTTTGCGATACTCCAAGATGAGCGGAACGATGGGGTGACGGTCGGCAAGGAAGGTCAAATACTCCTCCTCGGTGCTGTACTGCTTGGTTTGGGTGCGCTTGGGCTTGGGGTCAATCCTGAGCACCTCAAAGAGCACAACGCCAAGCTGGCGCGAGGAGTTCACATTCAGGTCGGGCACGCCAGAGAGTTCCCGGATGCGCTCCTCCAAGAGCACCAAATCGTTGCGCAGCCTATCGCCATACTCTTCAAGTAGCGACACATCAATCCTGACACCCTCCCACTCCATATCAGCAAGGGTGCGAATCAGGGGCTCCTCAATGCGGTTGTAGAGCTCCAAATCGCCCGCCTTCTCCAATCGGGGCAGCAGCACCTCAAAAAGCCTGAGTGTGACATCGGCATCCTCCGAACAGTAGGGGGCAACAAGTTCCACAGCCACACGGTCCATCGTCAGCTGCTTGCTACCGCGCCCAATGAGGCTCTCTATCTCGATGGGGCTATAGCCCAACAGCGTCTCGGCCAAGTGGTTCATTCCGTGGCGACCATCGGGCTCCAGAAGGTAGTGGAGAATCATTGTGTCCCACAGCTTTCCGCCAACCTCAATGCCCTCGTGGCGCAACATCTGGAGGTCGAATTTTATATTCTGGCCCACCTTTTCAATAGCCTCATTCTCAAGCACGGGGCGCAACATTTCAAGTGCACCCGCTACCGATGTGGGCACATAGAACGCCCTGTGTGGTGTGGCACAAAGGCCCACGCCCACAACCCTGTCGGTGTGGAAATCAAGACCTGTGGTTTCGGTATCAAAAGCCAGTCGCGAAGCTCCCGAAAGTTCTTCGACTGCCTTTGCAATCTTCTCGGGGGTGTCGCAGAGGATATATTCGTGGGGAGTGGTCTCTATGGTTGCATAGAGGGGGGAGGCCATCGAAAAGAGGTCGCCACCGCCCTCGCCACCACCCGTCGCCCTCTGCTTGGCAGGCTCCGCAACGGGGTTGCCAAAGAGGTCCAGAGAGGTTTTCACAGCGGATTGTGCAGCACCACACGGCGCCGTCTTGAAACCCTCCGCTTCGGGGCATATCTGGCTGTTGAAGGGGGAGAAAGTTCCCCTCTCCATCTCACGCAGAAACATATTGAAGTCGAGCTTCTTGTAAATCTCCCTCAGCGCCTGGCAGTTGGGCTCACACATTGCCAGCTGCGAAGGCACAAACTCAATCGGTGCGTCGAGCGAGATGGTTGCCAGCACCTTGGAGAGTCTTAACTGCTCCGCACCGGCCTCAATATTCTCTCTCTGCTTGCCCTTCAGTTCGTCGAGATTGGCAAGAATATCCTCAACGGTGCCCACCTCATTGACAAGCTTTATTGCTCCCTTTTCGCCAATGCCCTTAACGCCGGGAATATTGTCGGCAGCGTCGCCCCACAGGGCCAAGATGTCGATAACCTTGCGAGGGTCGTCGAAGCCATAGTGCTCCTTTATCTCGGCAGGGCCCACAATCTCAACCCCCTCGCCCCCCTTGCGCTGCTTGTAGATGCGCACATTGGGGCCCACGAGCTGGCCGAAATCCTTATCGGGAGTGACCAGATAGACATCGTAGCCCTCGGCAGCAGCCTTGTGGGAAAGGGTGCCGATGACATCGTCGGCCTCATAGCCCGCAACCTCCAAAACGGGGATGCGCATAGCCTCCAGAAACTCCTTAATGTATGGCACAGCCGCCACGATATCCTCGGGGGTCTCGGAGCGGTTGGCCTTATAGTCGGGAAATAGTTCGTGGCGGAAATTGCCCCCGTGAGGATCAAAAGCCACACCCAGATAGTGGGGGCGTTCATTGATAATGATGTCCCTCACAAACTTCACAAAGCCAAAGATGGGCGAGGTGTTCAGCCCTTCACGATTGCGCATAGGCCTGCCCGCAAAGGCGTAGTAGGCACGAAATATCTGCGCATAGGCGTCAATCAAAAATAGTTTTTCCACCGAACTAAAAGGTTGTTTAGTAAATGGTTATGTGGTAGGGCATACGGGCCAACACCGAAGAGCCGTTCTCAATCTCGCGACTGATGTTTTCAAGCTCCCTTGCTGCCACGCCCATCTGGCCCGAAAGCCTGGGGGCGCGAGCCATAAAGAGCGAGTTGAGAAGAGCAGAGAGCTGGTTCTCCTCCTCCAGAATCTCCACAATGCGCCAATCGTCGCCCAGCTCGGCCTTCTCGGCAGCAACCTCCACAGCTCTGCGCAGGCCACCAAACTCATCCACAAGACCAATGTTGAGCGCATCCACACCACACCATACACGGCCCTCGCCAATGGCATTGACCGCCTCGCGGGACATCTCCCTGCCGTCGGCTACGTGGCCAACAAAGGTGGTATAGACATCCTCAACACTCCTCTGCATAAAGGCCATCTCGGTTGTGGTCAGGGGGCGGAACATTGTGCCCATATCGGCGTGGGGGTTGGTCTTGGCAACATCCACACTCACACCAAGTTTATCCTCCAGGACATCCTTGCCGCTGACAATCAGACCAAAGACGCCAATGGAGCCGGTGAGAGTTGTGCGATTGGCAACAATGTGGTGGGCGGGTGCGGAGATGTAGTAACCACCCGAGGCGGCATAGTTGGACATCGAAACAACAATGGGTTTCTCCTGGCCCAACAACTCCAGCTCACGCCACATAACATCCGAAGCAAGGGCGCTGCCACCGGGGGAGTTAACCCTCAAAACAACTGCCTTCACACCCTCATCCTCTCTTGCACGACGAATCTGCTCGGCGGTGGTGGCACCACCAACAATACCTTCACCACCCTCGCCGTCGATAATCTGACCGTCGGCATAGATTATGGCAACCTTGTTGCGAGAAATCTTGGTGGGCACAACCGTTGTGCTATACTCTCCGAGGGTTACCTCCGAGAGCTCCTCGTTGCCGGAAATCTCCTCAAGGCGGGCAACAACCTCATCCTCATACTTCAGTCCATCCACAAAACCGAGCTCCACAGCTGCAGCGGGAGCCGAAACGGCCAGCGAAGAGGCGTAGTAGGAGAGTTTCTCGGTGGATATATTGCGCGAAGCGGCAACATCGTCCAACAGCGCACCCCAAAGGGAGTTGACCATAGCCTCTGTCTGTCGGCGGTTGGCAGGGCTCATCTCGGTGAGCATATAGGGCTCAACGGCCGACTTGTAGGTGCCGTGGCGCACAATCTGCACATCCACACCGAGTTTGTCGATTGCTCCCTTGTAGAAGAGCACCTGCGAAGCAAGGCCCCTCCAATCCAGACCACCCTGGGGGTGCATATATATCTCGTCGGCCACCGAGGCGAGCCAATATGTGCCCTGCGAGTAGGTTTCGTTGTAGGCCACAATGGGTTTGCCCGAGCGCTCCTTGAACTCCTTGAGCATTGCGCGCAACTCCTCAATCTGGGCGGTGCCCTCAATCATTCCCGCACCCGTAAAGTGGAGATAGAGGGCCTTGATGTTCTCATCCCCGGCCGCAGCCTCCAACGCCTTGGAGACATCCAGCATAGAGAGCGAAGTGGTCATCTCAAAAGAGGAACCACCACCCATAGCCAACGAGGGCATACGGGGAGAGTCGAAGATGTTCTCGTCGAGATTGATGGTCAAGACCGACCCTTGCTCAACAACAACACCCTCGGTGTCCATCGAACCAATCACTGCAAAAAGAAAAACAAGCGGCAAAAGAGAGGTGACCACCAAGGCCAACAAAACCGCTGCAAACATCTTCAAAAACTCTTTCATAGCTTTAATTTTATTTTTATAGCACAAAGATATGCTTTTTACCGCAAAGAAAAACTATCTTTGTGGGTTAATTTTGCCGAAATCTCTCCTTAAGGAGAGGGGGCGCACGGAAGCCCCCAGCAAAACAAGAGGATTCAAAAACATTAAATATATGATTACAAGAGAGGAAATAGTTGAGATTCTCAGGGGTATTACCCACCCCGAGACAGGACAAAACATCGTGGAGAGTAACATCCTTCAGGAGGTAACCGTTGGTCCCGAAAACAAAATCCACCTCACACTCGTATTCCGTCGCAGGCGCGACCCCTTTGCAAAGAGTGTGGCTATGCGCTCCAAGCTCGCCATTGAGGCGGCAGCCGAGGGTGCCGAAGTGGAGATTCTCATCCGCGAGGGTGAGGATGCACCCAAGCCACGCCAGCACGAAGGCCTCAAAAATGTCAAGCAGATTGTCGCTGTGGCCTCGGGCAAAGGCGGTGTGGGCAAATCGACCGTGACGGCCAACATTGCCGTTGAGCTCCACAAGCTCGGCTACAAGGTTGGTGTTCTGGATGCCGACATTTACGGCCCCTCACAGCCCAAGCTCTTCGGTGTTGAGGACTACGAGCCCTGGGCAGAGAGTGTTGATGGTCTGGACTATATCGCCCCCGCCGAGTCGAATGGCGTGAAGGTGAACTCCATCGGCTTCTACATTGGCGCCGAGGATGCCCTCATTTGGAGGGGTCCGATGGCCACAAATGCACTCAAACAACTTATCAACCAAACACTTTGGGGAGAGTTAGACTTTTTGTTAATAGATATGCCTCCCGGAACGGGCGATGTGCAGATCTCGGTGGCCGAAAACCTCTCTCTCACAGGCGCTATCATCGTGAGCACCCCACAGAGGGTTGCTACTGCCGATGTGGTAAGGGGTATGAAGATGTTTAAGGCAGAGGGAATTGGCGTTCCTGTGCTGGGTGTTGTTGAGAATATGGCGTTCTTCACACCTGCCGAGCTTCCCAACAACCGCTATTATATATTTGGTAAGGGCGGCGCTCGCGAGATGGCCGAGAAGGAGGGCGTTCCTTTCCTTGGCGAAATACCTCTTATTCAGGCAATTGCAGAGAATTCCGACAATGGTACCCCCATTGCACTCGGCTCATCGGAGGAGGAGAGCTACTACGCAGCAATCTGTCGAAAGGTTGTTGATAAGCTGACAAAATAGTGTTGATAACACAGTAGAAAAGCTGTTGAAAGAAATTGATAGAGGGAGAGGAAATAAATTTGGAAAAAAGATACTTCCGTATATACCAGCTATCATTGGAAAAAAGCAAGAAAAAAGTTTGAAATTTTTCTTCCAAATTACAAACACCGCCCGACGGGGAAATGTGGAAAATTTCTGGGTGTTAGTTTGTTGATAAAGTTATCCACAGCGTGTTGATAAACGACCACAACTCACACATTATCACCCCTCCCAACAGGGAGCCTCGGAGGATAACTATTGAAAACTTTTTTCTGCCCGACAAGAGAGATTTTTATTAACATTTTCAACAGCGTTTAATATTATTGTTTCTTTATTTTTAGATAAATTTATAAAGGATTAAAATATTAATAATAAAAAATTGGTGACGACGATGGAGAGTTTGCAGGAGAAGATTGCCGATTTGAAGAGGCAAAAGAGAGCCATTATCTTGGCGCACTACTACACCAATGCCGAGGTGCAACAGGTTGCCGACTTCGTGGGCGACTCGCTTGCCCTTTCGCAGAGGGCTGCCGATGTGGATGCCGACATTATTCTCTTCGCGGGTGTGAGGTTTATGGCCGAGACCGCCAAGGTGCTCTCGCCCGACAAGAAGGTTTTGTTGCCCGTCGTTGAGGCGGGGTGTTCGTTGGCCGACTCGTGCGACGCCGAGGAGCTGCGAAGGGTGAAGCAGGCGAACCCCGACCATCTGGTTGTGGCCTATGTAAATACCTCTGTTGAGGTGAAGGCCCTCACCGATATATGCTGCACCTCCTCCAATGCGCTCGAGATTATCGAGTCGCTTCCCAAGGAGCAGAAGGTGTTGTTTGTGCCCGACAGGAATCTCGGCTCATATATTAATAGGTGTACGGGTAGGGATATGAAACTCTGGGATGGCTGCTGCCTGGTGCACGAGGAGTTCTCGGTGGAGAAGATTGAGGCCCTCAGGATAGAGCATCCCGAGGCCAAAGTGTTGGTTCATCCCGAGTGCAAACCCGAGGTGGTGGCGCTGGCCGACTATGCGGGCTCGACGGCGGGAATATTGAACTACTGCGCAAGGGAGGATGTGCGAGAGGTTATCGTTGTGACCGAAAGCGGCATACTTTTCGAGATGCAGGAGCGCTATCCCGAAAAAAAGTTTTATCTTGTGGAGCCCGAGCGAGGCGAACAGAGGTGTGTGTCGTGTCGTGATATGAAGAAGGTAACCCTCGAGAATATCTACCAGACACTGCTCGACGAGAGCCCCGAGGTGGTGATTGAGGAGGGTGTTCGCAAGGCAGCCGAGGGAGCTATTGTGAGAATGCTTGAGTGTGGCAAATAACCCTTCGCAGACGGGGCCTTTGCAAACAAGGAATAAATACTATTAACCAAATAAAAAAAGAGAAAAAGATGAAAAAGTTTATTATCAGTGCAATGACGTTGCTTCTTTCGTTGGGAAGCTTTGCAGATGAGGGTATGTGGCTGCTGCCTCTGCTCGAGAAGCTTAACCTTCAGGAGATGCAGGAGAAAGGCCTTAAACTGACGGCCGAGCAGATTTACAGCGTGAACGGCTCGTCGATTAAGGATGCCATTGTTATCTTTGGCGGTGGCTGTACGGGTGAGATTGTGTCGCCCAATGGTCTGCTTTTCACCAACCACCACTGCGGTTTTGGCGCCATTCAGGCTTTGAGTAGTGTTGAGCACGACTACCTGAAGAATGGTTTCTGGGCAAAGAGCCTCGCAGAGGAGCTGCCCGCACCCGGACTCGCAGTTACCTTCATTCGCGGTATTGAGGATGTGACCGAGAAGGTTCTCAAGGGTGTTGATGATGATGATGACGCCTATGCGAAGAGGAACGAAAAGATTGAGCGCAACATTGAGCGCACACAGAAGAGATTGGAGAAGAAATATGAGGGTAAGATTGTGACCATCAAGTCCTTCTTTGGTGGCAACCAGTACTTCGCCTTCGCACAGGAGCGCTACACCGATGTACGCCTTGTGGGTACTCCTCCCTATGCTGTTGGTAAGTTTGGTGGCGAGACCGACAACTGGATGTGGCCCCGTCATACCGGCGACTTCTCGGTGTTCCGTGTATATGCCGCTCCCGACGGTGTTACCCCTGCAGACTTCTCGCCCAAGAATGTCCCCTACAAGGCCCCCACTCACCTTACCATCTCGACCAAGGGCTACCAGGAGGGTGACTTTGCTATGATTATGGGTTTCCCCGGCACCACCACTCGCTATATGACCTCCTATGAGGTTGAGAAGATGCTCACCATCGACAACCCCAACCGTATCTACATCCGCGGCGAGAGGCAGGCTATCCTCAAGGAGCGTATGGCTGCCGACGATGCCATCAGGATTAAGTATGCCTCGAAATATGCCTCCTCGTCGAACTATTGGAAGAACTCCATCGGTAAGTCGCGCGGCGTTGAGAAACTCGGTGTAAAGGGCCAGAAAGCACAGGAAGAGGCCGCCTTTATGGAGTGGGTGAATGCCGACCCCGACAGGGTTAAGAGGTATGGCAACGCACTGCCCCTGATTAAGAAGTATGTTGAGGAGGGTGCGCCCATCGAGAGCGACATTCAGATTCTCAGCGAGACCATCTTCCGCGCAACGGAGATTCTCAACGCTTCGACCACCTTCTACAACGCCTACAATCGCACATATAGCCTTGAGAAGGCTATGGAGAAGACCATCGCTTTCTATAAGGACTACGATGAGGAGACCGACCGTCAGGTGTGTGTTCGTATGTTTGAGGTATTGAGGGAGATGATGCCCGAGGAGCGTCGCCCCGAGTCGCTGAGTGTTATCGATAGCCAGTATGCCGGTGATGTTCGCGCCTTTGTTTACGACCTGTTTGAGGAGTCGCTTTTCGCCAACGAGCAGAAGTTCCTTGCCGCTATGGCCGAGGGTGATATGATGAGGGTGGAGAACGACCCCGCACTCGTTATTATGAAGGATGTTTCGGAGCTCTATTCAACTCTTCGCGACCAGCTCAAGCCCTATCGCGAGTGCTTGGAGGTGGGCCACCGCACCTACATTAAGGGTCTTATGGAGATGCAGCCCTGGAAGAGCTTCTATCCCGATGCAAACTTCACTCTGCGCTTGACCTATGGTACCATTCTCCCCTACTCGCCCGTAGATGGCGTGCTCTATGAGTACTTCACCACCATCGACGGTGTGGTTGCAAAGGAGGATCCCAAAAACCCCGTGGATTTCACCGTGGATGCTCGTCTGAAGGAGCTCTATGCAGAGAAGAATTGGGGTGGCTATGAGGATAAGGATGGCACTCTCCACACCTGCTTCCTCTCGACCAACGACATTACCGGCGGTAACTCGGGTAGCCCCATTATGAACGACAAGGGTGAGCTCATCGGTCTTGCTTTCGACGGCAACTGGGAGGCTATGAGTGGCGATATCGCCTTTGAGCCCAATGTTCAGAGGACCATCAATGTGGATGTTCGCTATGTTCTCTGGTGTATCGATGTTCTGGGTGGCGCAGGCTACCTGCTGGACGAGATGACCATCGTGAAATAACCTACCACATACACACATAAAAAACTCACGGGTTACAAGTTCGTAACCCGTGAGTTTTTCTTTGTGTGTGTGCCAAGGAGCGCTAACGCTCTACATCTGCTCCTCAATCTCCTGTTCGTTGAGAATGAAGTTTACGGAGTCGTAGAAATCGATATATACGAAGCCCTTATAGTCTGCGGCAGTGATATTTAGCTGCACGATGCCGAGTCCGAGCAGCTCACGATTGATGAACTCCGAGAAGAGAGTAACGTGGCCTGTTTCGACACCCACCATCTCCAATCCACTACCCTCCTTATACATCTCTTCGAAGGTCTCAATCGACTCGGGCTCGCCATACTTGTTCGTAAGGCGGCGCTTGAAGGAGTCGTAGGTCTTGCGGAGTTCACTCCACGAGGCGGTTTCCTCAAAGACAACCGAGAGGCGGAAAACCTTGCGGGTTGTGGGGGTGGAGGAGAGAAGGATTATGCACTTCTGGCCACCATAGACGCCCTTCAGACCGATACGAACGGAGCCCGTCTCGGCATCCTCGAAATCCTTTATATAACCAAGCTGCTCCAGCTGGGCGCAGAAGTCATAGATGTCCTGATTGAAAGAAATGCCACGGAACTTGAGGTGTGCCTGGTCGGGGGTATCAAAGTCCATCAGAGCCTCGTTGAGAACGCCTTCGGGAGAACTCTCCTCCTTAGCCTTTTCTTCCTCCTCCTGAAGGGTGTAGGCATCAAGAATAATAAGGTCGTAGAGGAATACCTCCTCGGGATTTTCGGTTGCATAGGTGGCAATAAAGGCCACCAAAGCCCTCTCCGAGAGCCACGAGTAGAGGTGGTCTTGTCTCATTTGGTAACCCTCACCAGCAATGCCTGTCGATTGGAGGCCCTCCCAGAAGGGTGTGCCGAGGTCGTTGCTGAGCTCCTTGTGGAGTTGGGCGGTTGTCTCCACGCCCCAAGCGTCCCACTCGTCCGAAACGATTACGGCGTGAGCAATCTCGAGTTTGCCCCCCTCGCACATAATGTCGGGAACAATGAGTGCCACATCCAGGTCGCCAAGGCGGTAGCCTGTGACAACAAGGTCGGAGCCATCCTCGTCGGGGAAGAGTTTTGCAAGGGTGCTACCCTCAAGGTAGTATCCCACAAGGGGTGTGGTGCGCCCTTTGTACATCTCCAGAAAGACCTCTTTGTCGCATCCCCAAGGGGCGTTGAGGGCAAAGTGGGTAATCTCCTGTGGTGCCACAACATACTCCACTGCCTCCTCGGCCAGTTGCTCGGTCGCTGCGGCCTCCTCCACAACATACTCAACCTCTTCGACATACTCCTCGCCAGGATCGTGGATTAGCATATAGCCATACAGGAAAGGCTCCTCGCCCATCTCGGGTGACGAGAAACAGCAGAGAGCAACGGCAACATTCTCGCCCGAGTGCCATATATCGAAAAGATGGATATAGAGGCCCTCTTCTATCTCTTCCACCTCGCTGTTTTCTTTAGCGGGATCGCCGAGCTGTTCTGTCATCTGGCTATAGAGGCCCATCAAAACAATTTCTGCCGGAACACCCGCGGTGCTCTCGGGAGAAATAAATGAAAACATAGCATCGAAACGGCTGTCGTAGTTTTTGGACAAGAGGACTGTGTAGGCGTCAAACTCGCCAAAGTTAAAGCCGCCGAGCACTGTGGCTCCGCCCTCGCTATCGATGTAGGTGGACATTTTGCTGTTCAGTTCGCCAGAGATGGGATAGAGCGCCTCCAATAGAGGATAATCCTCCAACCCCTCATAGTTGAGCAAAACCTCGCGAGGAGTGAGTGTCCACGGGGCGTTCAGCAAGAAGGTTACCAGGTCTTGGGTCTGTGCGCGAGTGGCGAAGGTGCACAACAGTACGACGAGTGAAATGAGCAGTCGTTTCATTGTTTTGTGGGTTTTAGGGAGTGTGGATGATGGTTTATTTTTACAAAGTTACACTTTTTTGCAAACATTGTTACTCTTCCCACTCCTTTATTTTCAGAGAATACCCCACACCTCTCCCCTCGCAAAACGAGCAAAATTCGCTCCCATCTTTCAACTTTCAACTTAAAATTACTATCTTTGCACCTAATATAGACTTAATTAGGTTTGTTATGGAGGTAAAAACCAATGAGGCACCCAAAGAGAGGTCGCTAAACTTCGTAGAAGAGATTATTGAAAACTATATCGCCGAGACGGGAAACACAATCCAAACCCGATTCCCGCCCGAACCCAACGGTTATCTGCACATCGGTCACGCAAAGAGTATCTGCCTGAACTTCGGTTTGGCAGAGCGCTATGGCGGCAAGTGCAATCTCCGTTTCGATGATACCAACCCCGTGAAGGAGGATACCGAGTATGTGGACTCCATCAAGGAGGATATCAAGTGGCTCGGCTTCAACTGGGCCGTTGAGCGCTATGCGTCGGACTATTTCGACCAGCTCTACGATTGGGCTGTGGAACTCATCAAGAAGGGTAAGGCTTATGTCGACGACCAGACACAGGAGCAGATTCGTCTGGGCCGTGGTACTGTGCAGCAGGCCGGCACCGAGAGCCCCTGGAGGAATCGTTCCGTTGAGGAGAACCTCAAACTCTTTGAGGAGATGAGGGATGGTAAATATGCCGATGGCGAGAAGGTGTTGCGTGCCAAGATTGATATGGCCCACCCCAATATGCTCTTCCGCGACCCCATCCTCTACCGTATTCTCCACACCGAGCACCACCGCACAGGTAACAAGTGGTGCATCTACCCGATGTACGACTACGCCCATGGTCAGAGCGACTCGAACGAGAGAATTACCCACTCGATTTGTACCTTGGAGTTCGATGTTCACCGCCCCCTCTACGATTGGTTTATTCAGGAGTTGGGCATCTTCCCCAGCCACCAGTATGAGTTTGCAAGGCTCAACCTCACCTATACTGTAATGAGTAAGCGCAAACTCCTTCAACTTGTTAAAGACCAGGTGGTTACGGGTTGGGATGACCCC
>JAZQZA010000081.1:0-34717 GCA_045633765.1 Tidjanibacter sp.
CAACTTTTGGGCAAAAAAAAATTATAGAATCTTTGTCGGAGTGGATTTCCGATGAAGATTTTGAGCGTATTTTCATACTAAATGGCTATGCAGGTACGGGTAAAACCACCCTCATTGCGGCCTTTGTCGAGGTGCTCAAGGAGTTTCGCCTTAAGCCCATTATGCTCGCTCCCACGGGGCGTGCTGCCAAGGTTATGACGCAGATAGCCAGCGACTTTCCTGCACATACAATCCACAAGCGTATCTATCGAGAGCGCACCTCGGGAGGATTCGATTCCAAGTTCGACCTCAATTTCAACCGCGAGAAGGATGCTGTGTTCATCATCGATGAGGCCTCAATGATTGCCGACTTCTCCGACGAGGGTTCCATCTTCGGTTCGGGCTCGTTGCTCGACGATCTTTTCGAGTATGTCCGCTCGGGGCAGAGGTGCAGGATTATGTTTGTGGGCGACTCGGCGCAGCTACCACCTGTGGGGCACGATCTCTCCCCTGCGCTCGATCCGCGTAAGATGGCGCTCTATGGCTCGGTGAGCTACAACACCCTCGACGAGGTGGTGCGTCAGGAGGAGCAGAGCGGCATCCTCTACAATGCTACGATGGTGAGGTGTATGATTGAGAATCGCATCTACGAAACCCCGCTGTTGGATATGAGCTATCCCGACTTTAGGGCTATAAGTGGTGCAGAATTTTTGGAGAAGGTGGAGGAGTGCTACTCCAAGTACGGCAAGGACGATGTGATTGTCATCACTCGCAGCAACAAGCGTGCAGTGCATTTCAATCAGGGCATTCGTGCCCGCGTGCTCTACGCCGAGGAGGAGATAGACTCGGGTGATATGCTTATGGTTGTGAAGAACAACTACCACTACACCGAGCGTGACGAGGAGGCCAAGGCTGCCTTCATCGCCAATGGTGATGTGGCCTACCTGCGCCGCATCCGTCGCTTCAAGGAACTCTACGGCTTTCGCTTTGCCGAGGCGACGCTTCGTTTCCCCGACTACGACGACTATGAGGTGGACTGCAACATCCTGCTCGATGCGCTCAACTCTTTTGCCCCTTCGCTCACAAGGGAGCAGATGAAGGAGCTCTTCTATGCTGTGGAGGCCGACTATCCCGAGATTACCTGTAAGGCCAAGCGCCTTAAGGAGGTGCGCGAGAATGAGTACTACAACGCTATGCAGGTGAAGTTCGCCTATGCGGTCACTTGCCATAAGGCGCAGGGTGGTCAGTGGAGTGCGGTGTTTATCGACCGCCTGCTCTTTGGCGAGGAGCGTATGACCAAGGATTTTCTGCGCTGGCTCTATACGGCCATTTCGCGTGCCACCCAGGAGGTCTATCTGGTCAATTTCGACGAGAGTTTCTTCGACCCAACTACTTACGATAAAGAGGATTAACCGTTACGGTTAATCCTCTTTATCGTAAGTGTCAACTGTCAACTCTACTCTATTCCCCTGACATTTTTTTCCCAAGCCCAAGCGGCGGCGAGGGTTTCATCGAGGGTGCGTGTGGCCTTCCAGCCGAGCTCCTCATTGGCGAGGGTGGTGTTTGCCCACACTTCAATGGTGTCGCCCTCCCTGCGGCCAGCAATGCGGTAGTTGAGAGAGAGGTTGTTCACCCTCTCGAAAGCCTTCACAAGCTCCATAACCGACACGCCACGGCCTGTGCCCACATTGAAAATCTCATACTTGGACTTATTGCGACCCTCAATCAGACGGCCGATTGCTGCTACGTGTGCGCCCGCAAGGTCCACAACATCAATATAGTCGCGGATGCAGGTGCCATCGGGGGTGGGGTAGTCGTCGCCGAAGATGGAGAGGCACTCCCTCACACCTGCGGCGGTCTGGGTGATGAAAGGAACGAGGTTGTTGGGCACGCCACGGGGCAGCTCGCCGATGAGTGCCGAGGGGTGTGCGCCCATAGGGTTGAAGTACCTGAGAGCGATACCCTTGAGACCCTCGTAGGCCGAGGTGGCATCCCTCAGAATATCCTCACACATCTGCTTTGTGTTGCCATAGGGCGAAGTGGAGGGTTTGCGGGGCGAGGACTCCGTAACGGGGAGTGCATCGGGCTCGCCATAGACGGTGGCCGACGAGGAGAAGAGGATGTTCTCTCTTCCCTCTTCCTTCATCAGCTCCAGGATGTTGATGAATGAAGTGAGGTTGTTGGAGTAGTATTTCAGGGGCTCCGAAACACTCTCACCCACAGCCTTGTAGGCGGCAAAATGGATGGCCGAACGGAAGGGATACTTCTTGAAAATTGCCCTCAGAGCCTCTTTGTCACAACAGTCAACCTTCTCGAAGGGTACCTCTACGCCCGTAATCTTCCTGACGCCCTCCACTGCTCCCATATCAGAGTTGGAGAGATTGTCGATAATAACCACATCGTAGCCTGCCTCGATGAGAGCAACGGCGGTGTGGGAGCCGATGTAGCCTGCGCCACCCGAAACCAAAACCTGTTCTTTTGCCATACCTTTATATTATTGTTATCTACTTGCTTTTTTCAAGCATACGGCATACCCTCATCGGGTATGCCGTATGCCACTATCGGATTAAATGTTTGTCCTATTCAACGATGAACATAGCCTGACCCTCCTGCAGAGTGTCGCCCTCGGCTACGAGAATCTGACGAACAACACCGCTGTACTCGCTGGGGATGTCGTTCTCCATCTTCATAGCCTCCAGAACGGCTACCTTCTGACCCGACTTAACCTCGTCGCCTACCTTAACGCAGATTTCGAGAACCTTACCGGGCAGGGGAGCAGCCACCTTCTTGCCTGCTACGGGAGCGGCAGGAGCAGCGGGGGCCTCCACTTTGGCGTCCTCGATAACGAGGATAGCCTGACCCTCCTGCAGGGTGTCACCCTCTGCTACGAGAATCTGTTTAACAACGCCGGTGTGCTCCGAGGGGATGTCGTTCTCCATCTTCATAGCCTCCAGAACGGCCACTTTCTGACCAGCCTTCACAGCGTCACCAACCTTCACGCAAAGCTCAACAACCTTACCGGGCAGGGGAGCCGCAACAATCTTACCGCTAACTTTCTCGGCGGGAGCTGCAGCCTTCTCCTCAACCTTCTTTTCCTCGGCCTTGGGTGCCTCGGCGGGTTTGGTTGCGGCGTAGCGCTCGGTCTTAACCTTGGTGAGGTAGTCTTTAGCAACTGCGGGGAACAACTCGAGCAAGAGCTCCTCTTTCTCGTTCTCGGCGAGCTTCACGCCACCTGCATTCTCCAATACGGGGTTGGGCTGGCGCTGGTTCTTCGAGGTGTCATAGGGGATAGCCTCGCGAGTGCCTGCGATCTTCAGACGGAACTCGGGATCAATCTCAACGGGAGTGCGACCATACTCGCCCTTAACCAGGTTAACGAACTGGGTCGAGGTGGTTGCATATTTATCTTTACCCTTCTCCAGAGCGATAGCGCAGCTAACAGCCTGCGAACCAACGATCTGGCTGGTGGGGGTTACAAGGGGAGGAAGACCTGCATCCAAACGAACCGAGGGGATGAGCTTCATTGCGGGCTCCAAGAGGTGCTCGCTCTTGAGGCCTTTGAGCTGTGCCACCATATTGGTGTACATACCACCGGGAATCTCGGCTTTCTGTACGAGCTCGTTGGGTTTGGGGAAACCGAAGTAGTCCTCAATCTTGTGGCAAGCGTCGATGAGGGTCTCCTCATCCACAGCGTAAGCAGCCTTCACTGCGCGGTCGAACTGTGCCTCAATCTCTGCGGGGATGGTGTCGGTGAGGGGGTTGAAGGGTTTGGGGAACTGCTTAACAGCGTCGAAAGCCTCAAGCTCCTTGCGGATGCCGAGGAGTTCGGCGTTGATTTTAGCCACAGCCTCCATATTCACGCCCAACTTAACATCCATCTTGCCTGCGAAGATGTAAACGAGCTCCAGAGCGGGAGCAGCGGGACCACCTGCGAAGTTCCAGATGTTGGTATCAACGATATCCACGCCGGCAGCGATAGCTGCAACAACCGATGCCAAGCCGTAGCCGGGGGTACAGTGGGTGTGGAAATCTACGGGAATCGAAACATTAGCCTTGATAGCTTTGATGAGGTTGTAAACCCTCTTGGGAGGAATCAGACCACTCATATCCTTGATGGTGATCATATCTGCACCCAGAGCTGCCAGCTCTTTGGCTTTGCCCACGAAGTAGTCGTCGGTGAAGACGGGAGCGGGATTCTTTTTGCCTTTGAGTTTATCGAAGAAGGAGAGTTTGGGGTATTTGGGATCTACGGTGTAGCACACAGCGCAGTCGGCGATACCGCCATACTTCTTGATATATTTGATGGTCGATTTAACATTGTCCACATCGTTCAGAGCGTCGAAGATACGCATAATACCCAGACCACTCTCGATGGCGTTGCGCGAGAAGCCCTCGATTACATCGTCACCATAGGGTGCATAGCCGAAGAGGTTACGACCACGCGAGAGTGCGGTGAGGTACGAAACATCGCCCACAGCTTTCTTGATGCTCTCCAGACGGTACCAGGGGTTCTCACCCAGGAAACGCATAACCGAGTCGGGCACTGCGCCGCCCCATACCTCCATTGCGTAGAAGGCTGCATCTTTGTAGTAGGGCAGAACGCGCTCTACCTGATTCTGGTTCAGACGGGTAGCAAAAGCCGACTGCTGGCCGTCACGAAGAGTTAAATCTCTGATTTTAAGTTCTCTTGCCATAATTTTAGTTTTGTTTTTAGGTAGTTTTATGATTTTTGTTCAAGTCGTCTATTGTTATTTGATTCACAAATATAACATTTTTTTCTTACATTATATCACTATTTGCCCTCAAAGTTGCCTCCCCCAACACCTTTTTTAGCATTTTATACCTTTTATTATAGCAAAAGCGGACAGTATCGCTCTTTGGATACTGTCCGCTTTGTCTTCTCTGCTCTATTTTACCTCTCCGGTGACGAGTAGTGTGAGGCGCCCACCCGGAATGTTGGCATAGACATCTATGGCTTTGTTGAATACTCCCTTGTCTTTCGGGTCGAAGGTTACCCTGATAACCCCCTGCGCGCCCGGTTTGATGGGCCTTTTGGGTGCCACAACGCTTATGCATCTGCAGGAGTTGGCGGTGCGGGTGATGACCACGGGGCCCTCGGAGTTGTTTGTGAAAACGAACTCATAGCTCACCTTCTCGCCTCCCTGAGTCATTGTGCCGAAGTCGTGATTGAGCCTCTTGAACTCCAGCGCCGAACTCTTCGTCACCTCCTCCGCTTGGGCATACACCCCTGCGAGGCTAAAGAGAATCAGTAGCGTTGTGATGAATAACCTCTTCATACTTTGGGCGCTTTAGTGTGTTTTGAGGACAAACTTAAAGGTGATGGTGCCGTAGGCGAAATCCTGCTCCGAGGTGTTGAATCGTGCCGTCTTGGCAGACTTCTTGGCCTCGGTAACAAGTGGCGATGTGGGACTTACGCCGCTTGAGCCCTTGGCCCTAAATTCCGCGCTGGTTACCTCACCCTTGGCATTGACGCAGATGTCAATCACCACAATGCCACTCTCCTTACCCTTGTAGGGAGGGAGAACTATCTTGTTTATGAGCGTGCGGCCCTCCAAATCCCAGTCGGGCACAAAGCCGTCGATATTGCCAATGCCCAGATGCACCGATGACTCGGCACCGCTCTGGTTGCCCTGGTTTCCGGTGCTCCCTTCCACCTCGCCCTCGCTCACATCCTCGCTCTCGACACTACCTCCTGGAAAGAGTGCCAGCTGATTGATGGTGGGCTGCTCACGGGTGTCGGTGGGCTGCTCCTCCACGGGTCGTTGCTCCTTAACGGGGGCGGAGATGTTGGTTTCGGTGTTGCTCTCCATCTCCTCGGGGGCCTCCTCAACATCTTGAGTGTGGGAGTATTTATCCTCGGGGGTGGCGGTGGGCTCTTTGTAGGTGACATTGTCGGCCGTCACGGGGTTGTTGTCCCCGAAGCCGCTATCCTCGCTCGCGCCGAAATCGACAATCATTCCCTGAATGACATCCTCGTGGTGGAGGGTGAAGCTGCCCCAAAGGATTAAGCCAACGAAGAGCAGAGCGTAGAGTGCTGTGCACACTGCGCCTACGATGCGTCCTGTGATGTTGCTTTCGTTATTCATAACTCTTTGTGGGTAGTTATTGCCTATTCCCACCCACTATTCGGGTTGGGTTGCAAGGATTAGTCTGTATTGGTTGCGGTTTGCAATGTTCATAACCTTCACCACCTCACCGATGGGCACACCCTCGTCGGCGTGGAGCGACACAACCTTATCCTCCTTGTCGGCGAGAGTTGCAATGATTGCGCCCTCGAGTTGTTCAAAGGGAACAACGATGCCGTCGATGTAGAATTGGAGGTGTTTGTCGATGCTCACAGTGGTATAGGGCCTCTCTTTGAGCTGATTGGAGCTCTTGGGGAGGGTGAGTTTCAGAGCGTTGGGGTTGATGAGGGTGGTGGCCATCATCATAAACATCAGCAGCAGGAAGATAAGGTCCGTTTGTGCCGACGAGCCCACCTCTTTTATCAGTTTCGATTTGCGTCTGATAGCCATAGTTGTTACTCTTTATCTGCGTCTGCGGGTTTGTTGAGGATGTCCATAAAGGCGATAGAGTTGGCCTCCATCTTGAAGATGAGTTTCTCGATGCGGGCAACCAGATAGTTGTAGCCGAAGTGTGCGGGGATACCCACGATAAGACCTGCAACGGTGGTGATCATTGCTACATACATACCGCCCGACAAGGCGCTCATATCAACCACGCCACCTGCCTGGCTCATCTGCATAAAGGCTTTTACCATACCGAGTACGGTACCCAAGAAACCGAGCATAGGAGCACCGCTTGCGATGGTCGAGAGGATGGGAAGACCGTTCTCGAGCTTTGCAACCTCAAGGTTTGCCTCGTTCTCAATGGTGGTCTGAATGTCGTTGATGGGGCGGCCCAAACGAGCGATACCCTTCTCCATCATACGAGCGATGGGTGCCTGAGTGTTTTTGCAGAGTTTCTCGGCAACATCGATTCGACCGTCACAGATGCAGTCGCGCAGTTTGTTCATAAAGTTGGGGTCGATGCGGCTTGCCTTATTGATGGCGATGAGCCTCTCGATGAAGATGAATACAACAACTCCGCCGAGGAGCAGCAGGGGCCACATAAGCCAGCCACCGGCCATAAAGAGTTCGCCAAATCCCATTGTTTTGTCTGCGGTCTGTGTTGCGCCCTCGAGAGCGACGCCTGCCTGAAGTAGTTTAATCATAGTTGTTTACGGTTTTTTATTTGTATTATTTATTGTTCTTCATTTTCATTCGATTTCTCCGAATCGTTCTCCTCTGTGGGGGCAAAATTACCACTTTTTTCCTCATTTTCCATTGCGGCCTTCTCTCTTTTTTTATTCATCAGGTCGCTAAAGCGGTTGAAGCTGCGCTGGAAGTAGAGGCCGAGGCCGTTCTCCTGCAAACCTTGGTTCTCGTCGAAGCGGTCGATGGTGCGCGAGAAGCCCTTGAGATAGACGGAGCCCGAGGGGTCCAGACGGAGGGTTATGGAGCCGCCGCCGGAGATTTGATTGTTGTTGTTACCGATGGTCTCGAAGTAGTCGCCCGTATCCACATTGGCCTCCAACTCGATGGAGAGTCTGTCGTCGATAATCTCGGTCTGGAAGTCGATGCTGTAGCTCGAGGAGGTGTCGTCGATGGACTTATACTTGAGGTTGAATTTGTAGGTATCGTTCGACACCAGACGGCTCACTTGGCTTGCGAGGAAGTCGAGGCCGATGGCCGTACCCGCAACACCTGCCGTGGTGGTCTGGCCCGTCGAAGAGTCGGAGTAGAAGTTGCCCAGCGCCAGCAGATAGACAAACTGTGTGGCCATCATCTCCTGTGACGAGAAGTAGCTCGAGAGGATGGTCTGATACTCGGTATTGGCTGTGGGTACATTGATGTCGAAGGAGACATCCACCTTGGCCAGACTGCCCGTGAGTTTCACGATACACTCCACTGGTGTTGAGGCCCTCGACGCGGTGCTCTCGGTGCCCAGCAGTGGTGCGAGGGAGGTCTTAAGTTTATAGGTGGCGGCCACATCGATATTCGCATCCAGCGGGCTGCCGTTCCAACGGATGTAACTGCCGGGGTTGATGTCGAAGTTCTTGGTGATGATGTTCTGGAAGTTGAAGTTGTAGACACCCTCGGTAATCTGGTAGTCGCCGCGGATGGCAAAGTCGTTCTTGCGCGCATCGAGGGTGACACCGAGGTTGGCGTTGCCTCGTGCCTCAATGACATTCTCCGTCTCGGGGTCGATGATGAGTCGCAGCAGGGTGTTGGTATCCACGCCGAGCATCATATCAATCGTGAGGTTGGAAGCCGCCGAGTTCTCTCTCTTGCTCACCTCTGCCGATGTGCCATTTGTGAGATTGTTGCTCTCCTGGTCGAACTCCACGAAGGTCACAAAGTCGGCGCCTGCGAAGTCGTTGTTACCCTTCAGGGGGATGCTGAATACGGAGCCACCACCGGTGTTGATACCGCCGCTGATGGTTGTTTCACCGCCACCTCCCGATAGTCTTACACCGCCGTCGCCCAGATATACCTTGCCGTAGAAGGGGGTTTTTGTCTCCTTCGGCAGGTCGATGGCTATGAGGTTGTGGGGCTCAATGGAGGCATCATAGGTGATGTTGCCCAACCTCTTGAGGTCAATGGTTGCCTCGGCGCTGGCCCAACCGCCCTCCTTGTCCTCAATACGGAAGGGAACAACCACCCCTTTGTTCTTGTCGAAGTTGAGCCTCAGGGTGGGGATGGTGTAGCGTGCGCCTGTGTAGTCGATGGTGGCCTTCAGTGCCGAGGCCTCCACCGTGCCGTTGATGTTGAGGTCCCTCTGACCGCTGCCCGAGAGTTCAACATCGATGTCGCCCAAACCCTCTATCTGGTGTGCCACACCCTTGAGCATAGGCTCCAGGAGGGAGAAATGGAAATCCTCGACAGCGAGTTTTGCCTCATAAACACCGCTTGTGTAGTTGTACTTACCTCGTGCGATGGTGTTGCCACTTGTGGTGTTCTTGAGCCAAGCGCTGGCGGTGGTGCTCCTCTTGGGAATCGAGATGTTGAAGAGCATTGGGTCGATGTTTATCTCGCCCATAGAGAGCGATGAGAGCTTCAGTTCGCCCGTACCATAGGGTTGCTCAAGTGCGGAGTAGAGCTCCACCTGACCATCGATGTGGCCCTTTATATCATCCATAGAGCCCAGCAATGCCACCCACTCATTGATGGACACCTCGCGGAGCGAGAGCCTCAAGGGGGTATTGTCGTGCTTGCCGATAGCACCGTTAATCTCAATGGCGCTCGTGCCTGTGTCGGCCACGAAGTTGTCGATGGTGACACCCTCCGAGGAGTAGTCAATTCGGTCGGCTCCGATGGTCCAACGCAGTTCTGGCGAGATGAGGTAGGAGTCGAAGAGTTTAGCCGAGATGGCCAGAGCACCCTTATCGTCGTGCGACAGGGTGGCGTGTGCTCCAATCTGGCCACTCACAGCCGTATCGGTGTTGCTGAAATAGAAGTTGGCATCCACCTCGTGGCTCTGGTTGCTGTTGGCCTGAAGTGTGATATCGGGGATGATGAGCCCCATAGCCCTGAACTCGGAGCTCTCGGCCTTCAGGCTCATCTCGGGGCCGTGGCCGGTAGCCTCAATGTCGAGTCCGGAGATGGTCATATCCTTGGTCTCCAGCAGGTTGCTCTCGATGTGGAGTACGAACTCCTCACCTGCGGGCGAGAACTCCATAGAGAAGGAGCTACCCGAGGAGATGTTGGCTTCGGGGATGAGTGTCGAAATAAGACTCTGGGAGTCAAATATTTTGAGGTTTACACTTGTGTAGTCATCGGCCGCATAGAGTCTCTCGCCCAGAGGGCTTGCGAGTTTGCTCTCAGAGGGAGTGCTCTCCTTGGTTGTGGGTTTTGCCCAAGGAAGGAGGGTGGGGAGTCGCTTGGTGAGGTAGTCAAGCACATCACCGTAGGAGGCCGTACTGCGGTACTCCACATCGGCGATGTTGGAGCGCAAAGAGAAACTCTTATCCTGCTCACCGCCCCTCAGGGAGATGTTCACCAGCTCGGTAGAGAAGGTCTCCTTGTCGGTGCCGTAGGTGAGGTTGTTTATCATTGCGCGGCCCACCATATCGTCGAGTGAGCGACCTTCAAGTGTCGCCTCCACACTACCTGCCAACCACGAGGAGCCCTCGCCCGAGGTGAGGCCCAACATACCGAGGTCGGCCCTGTCGAGTGAGAGAATGAGGTTGTATTCGGGGCTTTGCTTGTTGATGGAGCCGTCTGCCTCCAGCGCAAAGGCGATGTTGGGATCTGCCGAGGTGGCCGTTGCCCTGAAGTTTTCGTCCTTCAGGGAGCCCTCAATTGAGAGGTTGTTGTAGTCGTAGCCGCTCCACCAGATTCTCTCCACATCGGCAGTGAGGTCGCCCTCCAGCTCGCCGCCTGTCATCTCTACGGCACCCTTGAGGGTGAGGTCGGCTTTGCCGAGCTGCTCGGTCTTGAGAATCTTTCCGGCCTCCAGAGCGTCGCCCGCGATGAGTCCCTCAAACGAGAAACCCGAAGGGGCGTAGTGGAGTGTGCCATCCACTGCCACACTTCCGAGGTCGGTGGAGAGCTCTGCATCGGCCACCACCTCGCGTGGGCGTATGGCTGCGTTGCCCGACAGGGCGAGTGTGGTAAATCGCTCGGTCCACTCTTTGGCCTCGGCGGGTAGGGGAGTGTGGGTGATGTTGCGGTAGATGTTATCCACCTTTGCGGGGGTGGTAGTGATGTCCAAGTCGGCCTTGGCAGCAAGGGCCTCTATGCGGGTGATATTCTCAACCTCGCCCACAACAACCACATCGGAGTCGTAGAGCGTGGCGGAGATATCGACGCCAAAGTCATTGACGGTGCCCACAAATGTGCCCGTAATCTCCTCTCCCTCAATAGCGATGTCGCCCAAAGCGGCCACAAAACGACCTGCCGAGGTGGGCTCCAATGTCGAACCGTTGGTCTTGAGAGTGAGGGTTACAAGGTCGCAGAAGTTTTTGTATGACTTCCAGCTCGGGCCCTTGATGTTGAGGAGCGGAAGGAGAAGATGGGTGCCCTCCGAGGTGAAGTCGATATCCTCGAAGTGGAGTTCCCCTTCGGAAATTTCCAACTTGCCGAAGGAGCTGTTCTGGAGCAGTGCGCCCGACTTATCAACTGTCGAGAGTTTGGTTACGCCATAGAGTCCCACGACCCCATCCACCACCTTTATCTGACGGATGAGAGTTTTGGAAACCATCATATCCATATCGGAGTAGTCGATGGAGCCTTCGGGCACTCCTCCTGCGAGGCTTGCATCGTGGAGTCGGTAGCGCAAATCCTCCACATCCACACCCTCGAGTACGAAGGGGGCCGATTCCGTAGTGGTGTCGGCAGGGAAGAGGGTGGTGAAATGAAGGATGAGTTCATCGAGATTCAAAGAGCCCTCCGCGTTGTAATCCATATTGAAGAAACCCTTACGCAGACGAACATCGCTGGGGATGAGTCGTCCCTCGGTGAGGAGCACATCTCGGTTGAGGGTTGCCGAGAGCTTGTCGGCCCACAGCAGGGTGTCACCTCGCAGGTCCTCGACATAGAGTCCCTCGACCTGAATACGCGAGAGGTTTTCGATTGAGATGGCCTCAATGGCAATGTGGGTGTCGGTCTTGTGTGAGAAGAGGTCCACCGCTTTGATTGCCACAAAGCTCTGAACTCGTGGTAGAGAGAGTGCCAGGGCTGCCGCTAAAATGAGCAAAATAGCAACCAAAACCACACCTGCGAAGGAGTGGATTAGTATTTTTCCTATTTTTTTTATAACTTTGCTCATTGTTAGTGCATTTAACCTACAATTTTACGAATTTTATTGTCGAAAAACAAATATGGATGCAATAATTTTAGGTATTGAGTCTTCGTGTGACGACACATCGGCGGCGGTCCTTCGCGGAACAACGATGCTTTCTAATGTGATTGCCTCACAGGCGGTGCACGTTAAGTACGGCGGAGTGATACCCGAGCTCGCCTCGCGCGCCCATCAGCAAAATATTGTGCCTGTGATAGATACGGCGCTCAAGGAGGCTGGCGTTACGGCCGACCAGCTGGATGCTATTGCCTTCACTCGTGGCCCCGGATTGCTCGGTTCGCTGCTTGTTGGCGTGTCGTTTACTAAAGGACTTTCGCTTGCAAAAAATATACCTATGGTGGAGGTAAATCATCTTCAGGGACACATTCTTTCCCACCTGATTGACCTGCCCGACGAGAGCCTTCCACACCCCAAATTTCCCTTCCTTTGTCTGCTCGTTTCGGGTGGCCACACACAGCTCGTAAAGGTGACCTCACCTCTTGAGTTTGAGATAGTTGGCACGACCATTGACGATGCAGCGGGTGAGGCTTTCGATAAGTGCGCCAAGGTTATGGGCTTGCCCTATCCCGGTGGCCCTATTATTGACCGTTTGGCCCACGAAGGCGACGCCGAGAAGTTCCGTTTTGCCAAGCCGCAGGTGGATGATTTCGACTATAGTTTCAGCGGCCTGAAAACCTCCTTCCTCTACTTCCTCAGGGACCGTATGGAGGAGAATCCCAACTTCATTGAGGAGAACAAGGCCGACCTCTGCGCCTCGCTCCAGAAGACCATCATCGATATCCTAATGAAGAAGCTCATTAAGGCTTCCAAAGCGCTTGATATTAAGGAGATAGCTATTGCCGGAGGTGTGTCGGCCAACTCGGGTTTGAGGGAGGCAATCACCGAGGAGGGACGCCGTCGTCATTGGAACACCTATCTTCCTCCTCTGAAATTCACGACCGATAATGCTGCGATGATTGCTGTTGCGGGCTACTATCACTACCTCAATGGCGAGGAGAGCACGCTTGATGTGGCTCCCGTTGCCCGACTTGAAGAGTTGTTGTAGTAGATCCAACTACCGTAAAGATAGACGGTCAGCTATCAACAAAAAAATAGAGGTTTCCATTTCGGAAACCTCTATTTTTTATAACCCTAAAGGGATTAGTCGCAAAGCGATACGCGGTAGAAACCGAGAACTTTAGCCTCAGCGTCAGCGGCTTTGAGAACCTCCTTAACGGAAGTCTTGCCGTCGCCCATCTGGTATGCCTGCTCCTCCAAGGTCTGCTCCTTGAAGAATTTCTGCAGACGACCTTTAGCAATGTTCTCAACCATCTGTGCGGGAAGGTTTGCAGCCTTCTCAGCCGAAACGGTCTTGATGATCTCGCGAGCCTGCTCAGCCTGCTCAGCGGTGATCCAACCTTTAGCCTGGTTCGACTCGATGTGGTCCTCGCTATCAACGTGTGCGGGGTTGATACCAGCTTTCGAGAGAGCAGCGTCAACAGCCTTCTGTACCAACTCATCTTTGGTCTTCTGGGTTGCGGTCTTGAGCTCCTCATCGATAACCTCCTGGGGAACGAGGTCAGCCGAGATAGCAACGGGGTTCATCGAAACAACCTGCATTGCGATACCTTTGGCGATCTGCTCGCTAACCTCTTTGTTGAAGCCTACGATAGCACCAAGTTTCTTGTTGAAGTGAACATACTGGGTGCAGAAGGGAGCCTCTACGCGGTGGTAGAAGGGAACCTCTACTTTCTCACCAGTCTGACCGGTCTTCTCGGTAACGAGGTCGGCTACGGTGCGGCCATCAGCGGTGCCACAAGCCAGCAGCGACTCGAGGTCGGCAGCGTCGTTAGCAACAGCGATGTCGAGGATGGTCTGTGCGGTAGCACCGAAGGTGTCTACCTGAGCCACGAAGTCGGTCTCGCAAGCGAGGCATACGATGTATGCTTTGCCGTTAGCGGTGGTAGCAACAACGATACCCTCCGAAGCGGTGCGGTCCGAACGCTTTGCAGCAACGAGTTTACCTTTCTCGCGAATGATCTCGATTGCGCGCTGCATATCGCCATTGGCCTCCTCAAGCGCTTTTTTGCAATCCATCATACCCGCCTGGGTTTTGTCGCGGAGTTTCTTGATGTCTGTAAGTGTAACAGCCATAGTGTTTTTTCAATTAAAGGTTTAACCTTGTGTGTTTAATTACTCTGCAGCAGCCTCTTCTGCGGGAGCCTCAGTAGCCTCCTCGGCAGCCTCAACCTCAACCTTTACGGTTTTGCGGGTGCGGGTTTTCTTCTCTGCTACAGCCTCTTTAGCTGCCATCTCCTCAGCCTCTTTCTCTTTCTCGATGCGGCGCTCCTCGAGACCCTCGTTGATTGCACCACACATAGCGTCGAGGATGACTGCGATACTCTGTGCGCGGTCGTCGTTTGCAGGAATTACATAGTCGATGTCGGTGGGGTCACAGCAAGTATCAACCATTGCAAAGACGGGGATGTTGAGGCGGCGAGCCTCGCGCACTGCGTTCACCTCTTTCTGCACGTCAACAACGAACAATGCAGCGGGGAGGCGAGTAAGGTCGGCGATAGAGCCAAGGTTCTTCTCCAATTTAGCCCTCTGACGAGCAATCTGGAGTTTCTCGCGTTTCGAGAAGTTATCATAAGTACCGTCGTTGCTCATCTTGTCGATGGTAGCCATTTTCTTAACGGCCTTACGTATAGTGGGGAAGTTGGTAAGCATACCACCGGGCCAGCGCTCGGTAACATAGGGCATGCCTACTGCTTGCACCTTCTCGGCAACAATCTCTTTAGCCTGTTTCTTGGTTGCTACGAAGAGAATCCTGCGACCACTCTTAGCAATCTGTTTCATGGCTGCTGCCGCCTCATCGATTTTTACCACAGTTTTGTGGAGGTCGATGATATGAATCCCGCCTTTCTCCATGAAGATATAGGGAGCCATTTTGGGATTCCATTTTCTTTTGAGGTGGCCAAAGTGTACGCCAGCCTCCAATAATTGATTAAAATCTGTACGTGGCATTTCTAATCGTGTGTTTTTCTTTTTAATCTCTCTTTTTTTCAACCGTGCGGGTAGCATCACCTTGTGACGGTCCCGTCGGTTTTCCGCGAAAGGGCAATCTTCCAGTAGCACTCCCTATGCTGCCATAGGCTTTTGGCTTCCCCTTATCGTTAGGCTGCCAGCATTAGGCAACATTCGGGGTGGTCTGGCGGATTTGTAAACCTCTTTCGTGCAGTTTCTTTGGTGCGAACGCTTGGGAAAGGATTAACGTTTGCTGAACTGGAATTTACGGCGAGCACCGGGCTGACCGGGTTTCTTACGCTCAACCTCGCGTGCGTCACGAGTGAGGAAACCGTTCTTCTTCAATACCGAACGATTCTCAGCATCGATCTCGCAGAGTGCGCGAGCGATACCCATACGGGCTGCTTCTGCCTGACCGTGAATGCCACCACCATCGAGGTTGATGTTGATGTCATAGCTCTCCATCTGGTTGAGAACCAGCAGGGGCTGTTTCACAACGAACTGGAAAATGTCCAAGGGGAAGTAAACCTCAAGGGGTTTCTTGTTGATGGTAATGGTACCGTTACCGGGCTTAACGTAAACGCGAGCAACAGCTGCTTTCCTGCGTCCTACGGTGTTTACAACTTCCATAGTTTTCGTGTTTACTTAATCTCGTTGAGTTTGATTGCTTTAGGGTTCTGTGCAACGTGGGGATGCTCCGCACCTGCATAAACCTTCAAATTTTTAAGAATAGCAACGCCGAGGCGAGTTTTGGGCAACATACCTTTAACGGCGTTCATAACAAGGAATTCAGGCTTGTTGATCAAGCGCTCAGCAGGGGTGTTGAAACGCTGACCACCGGGGTAGCCTGTGTGGTGTACATAGACCTTATCGGTCATCTTCTTACCCGTCAGTTTCACCTTGTCTGCGTTGATAACGATAACATAGTCACCGCAATCTACGTGAGGAGTGAAATCGGGTTTGTTTTTGCCCCTTAAGATTTTCGCAACCTGGGAGGCAAGTCGTCCGAGTACCTCGCCCTCTGCGTCGATAACATACCACTGTTTGTTAACAGTAGCAGCATTGGCCGAGATAGTTTTGTAACTCAAAGAATCCACTTCTTCTGACTTTTAATTGGTTAATACTTTGTGTGTTAATTATGTAATTCCATTACCCGTATATTTCGGGCGTGCAAAGATACGGAAAAAAATCAAAACTGCAAACTTTTTGCAGGTTTTCGACTCTTTTCTTTCGTGAGAATGGTCCAGATGGGAGATGGGCTACTTATTCCCGAGGATTGAGTTGTAGCGCGAGGGGTTCAGCAGTAGGTTGAGTGCCGCCTCATATTCGTTGTCGCCGTGGGTATTGACCACACGGAAGAAGGCGGTGGTGTCCCACAACTTGCGGGCGATGGAGGCCTTGATGTTGGTGGCCAGTAGTTCGCGGCTCTCGGTTATACCCTTCTCGGTGGGCTCAATGCCCGCATTACGCATAGCCTCAAACAGTCTGTCGATGGTCTGTGAGGGGACGCTGTAATTGGTGTTGAACTCCTCAAAGGTGGGGTATAGGGTGTGCCAAACATCCAGAGCGTCGATGTAAATTTCGTTCACAAAGTCGCTGTAGGCCATCGAGTTGATAACCTTGTTGGCATAGGTGAAATCCTTGTCCATATCGTAGTCGAGATAGACATCGGGGGTTATGCCGCCGCCACCCGTTACGGTGCGACCATTGTTGAGAGTCTTATACTTGGGGGCTACGGCCAGCAACGAGTCGCGGTATTCGGGCTTGAGCATACGCTCCGTGTGGTCGAAGAAGTACTCGGTGCTTTTACCCTTCTCGAAGGGGCGCTGTATGCACCTGCCGCTGGGGGTGTAGTAGTGGCTTGTGGTGATGCGTATGGCCGACTCGTCATCGAGGATTATCTGTTTCTGAACGAGTCCCTTGCCGAAGGTCTGACGCCCCACGATGACTGCGCGGTCGTAGTCCTGGAGTGCGCCCGATACGAGCTCGCTGGCCGAGGCCGAGGCACCATCGACAAGTATCACAAGGGGCCCTGTGGTGTAAGTGCCCTTACCCTTGGAGTAGTGGTTGTAGGGCGCTTCTGTGCGGCCCGAGGTGGTGGTTATGAGCGACTTTTTGGGCAGGAAGAATCCGGCCATATCGATAGCCTCTGTGAGCAAACCGCCGCCGTTGCCCCGCAGGTCGAGGATGAGTCCCTCAATCTCCCCGAGGTTTTTGAAGCTCTCGCGCAGCTCGTCCATTGTGTGCTCGGCAAAACGATTGACCTTTATGTAGCCTATATTATAAAAGGTATAGGCCGCATCTACGGTACTGATGGGGATGGAGGCTCGTTTTAGCTCAATGTCGGTTATCTTGGTGGTGCCTCGCCTAACGACTCCGAGGGTGAGGCGTGTGCCCACCTTACCCCTGACGAGTTCGCCAACCCTCTCGTGGGTGATGCCCACAATGGAGGTGCCGTCGATGGTGACTATTCTGTCGCCGGCCTTGAGGGAGGCTTTTTGTGCGGGCGAGTCCTTGTAGGTGGAGATGACGGTGACGGTGTCCCTCACGATTCCGAACTCTACACCGATACCTCCAAAGGCCCCCTCGGTCATCTCCATTTCGGCCTTGAGTTGCTCGGCCGACACATAGCTGGAGTGGGGGTCGAGGCCCGCAAGCACGGCCTTAATGGCATCCTCGATGGCCGCCTCGCCATCCACTTGGTCCACATAGAGCGAGCGGAGATAGTAGTAGAAGGAGGAGAATTTGCCAAGGTCTTTTGAGGGGTCTTGTGCGCGCAGCGGAGTGGTGAGGGTACCGAGTACCACCACTACCAACACCATCATTCTCATCCACTTACTCATCTGTCTGCTTCGTTTCGCTTTTGTTTATCTTTGAAAAATGCCCCATAGATACTTCTCTCCACGGGGCACTTTTTCCTTTTCTCTGCGCTTTTTTGTCCGCTATGCGAAGTAGTTGGCAAGATCTGCGAAGGCAACCTTCTCTTGTGTGCCCTCCACCATATTCTTGACGGTGGCCACACCCTCGGCCCTCTCGCTCTCGCCCACGATTATAACGAAAGGAATACCCCTTTTATTGGCATACTCCATCTGTTTTTTCATCTTTGCGCTCTCGGGGTAGATTTCGCTTGCTACGCCAGCCCTGCGCAGTGCCTTGAGCAGTCCGAGGGAGGCTTTGCGCTCCTCGCCGCCAAAGTTGATGAAGATAACCTTGGTGGTCATCTGCGCCTCCTCGGGGAACAATCCGAGGCCCAGCATCACATCGTAGATGCGGTCGGCACCAAAGGAGATACCCACACCGCTGGTGTCGGGCAGGCCGAAGATGCCGGTCAAATCATCATACCTACCACCGCCACAGATACTGCCAATTTGATAGTCCTTGGCCTTAACCTCAAAGATGGCGCCTGTGTAGTAGTTCAAACCGCGTGCCAACGAGAGGTCGAGCTCAATCTCGAGCGAGGTGCCCTGGTCGGCGATGAGGCCGAAGAGCTCCTCCATCTCCTCCACGCCTTTGATACCCGTGGGGCTCTCGGCGAGAATCTCCTTGAGGGTGGCGAGTTTCTCTGCGGTGGTGCCCTCCAATACGAGGATGGGTTTCAGACGCTCGATGGCCTCCTGCGAAATGCCCCTCTCAAGGAGCTCTTTCTCTACATTCTCAAGGCCTATTTTGTCCAGCTTGTCGATGGCTACGGTGATGTCTATCATCTTATCGGCGTGGCCGATAGCCTCGGCAATACCGAAGAGAATTTTTCTGTTGTTGAGCTTCAGCACCACATTAATACCGAGCTTGGAGAATACCGTCTCGACAATCTCCACCAACTCGGCCTCATAGATGAGCGAGCGGCTGCCGATGGCATCCACATCACACTGGTAGAACTCGCGGTAGCGACCTTTCTGTGGGCGGTCGGCCCTCCATACGGGCTGCACCTGATAGCGCTTGAAGGGGAAAGCGATTTCGGCTTGGTGCTGAACGACAAACCTTGCGAATGGTACGGTGAGGTCGTAGCGGAGGCCTTTCTCGCAAATCTTGGTGGCGAGTGCTGCCGAGGAGCCCTCGAGTTGCTCGGGGGTAACTTTATCCATAAAGTCGCCCGAATTGAGAATCTTGAAGAGGAGTTTGTCGCCCTCCTCACCATATTTACCCATCAGTGTCGAGAGGTTCTCCATTGCAGGAGTCTCGAGTGGTGCGTAGCCGTAGGTGCGGAATACGCTCTTGATGGTGTCGAACATATAGTTTCGCCTTGTCATCTCAACGGGCGAAAAGTCCCTTGTACCCTTTGGAATAGATGGTTTCTGAGCCATTATATTTCTATTGTTTCTTTGTGTTTCAGTTGGTGGTCGGCTGTGTCTTGTGGGTGATTTCTGCGTTCCGCTTTTGTTTTGTCTTCCTCATTTACTCCAAGTAAACTGCGGAGTCAAAACAAAACCAAGCCTTGAAATCCCCTCACAAAACCCACCCGCGTTTCAATTTGTTCTTTGGCCGGTTTGTGTTTCAGTTGGTGGTCGGCTGTGTCTTGTGGGTGATTTCTTCGTTATGCTCGGGCTCGAAATGCTCATTTACCTTTAGTAAACTGCGCTTTCTCGCCACTCGCAAGCCTTGAACTCCCCTCACAAAACCCACCCGCGTTTCATCTATCAATTTTGAATTTTGAATTTTGAATTTTGCATTGAAAATTAGTTCTCGACTAATTTTCTGTACTTCACGCGGTGGGGTGTGGTGTCGATACCCTGTGCCTTTTTGTGCTCCTCGTACTCCGAGTAGGTACCCTCGAAGAATACCACCTCGCCGTTGTCCTCGAAGGAGAGAATGTGGGTTGCAACCCTATCGAGGAACCACCTATCGTGGGAGATTACCACTGCACAGCCGGCGAAGTTCTCAAGACCCTCCTCCAATGCACGCAGAGTGTTTACATCGATGTCGTTGGTGGGCTCATCGAGCAGCAGTACGTTGCCCTCCTCCTTGAGTGCGAGTGCAAGGTGGAGTCGGTTACGCTCACCGCCCGAGAGTACGCCACACTTCTTCTCCTGGTCGGCACCGCTGAAGTTGAAGCGGCCAACATAGGCGCGGGCGTTAATCTGACGGTTGCCGAGGGTGATGAGCTCGCTATTCTGGGAGATAACTTCAAAGACGGTCTTCTCGGGGTCGATGCTCTTGTGCTGCTGGTCCACATAGGCGAGTTTCACAGTCTCACCAATCTTGAACGAGCCGCTGGTGGGCTCCTCAAGGCCCATAATCATACGGAAGAGGGTGGTTTTACCCGTGCCGTTGGGGCCAATCACACCCACGATACCTGCGGGAGGCAGTACGAAGTTGAGTCCCTCATAGAGAATGCGGTCGCCAAAGGCTTTCGAAACATTGTTGGCCTCGATAACCACATTGCCCAAACGGGGACCGTTGGGGATGTAGATTTCGAGTTTCTCCTCCTTCTGCTTTGCATCCTCGTTGAGCATCTTGTCGTAGGCACCCAGACGGGCTTTGCTCTTGGCGTGGCGGGCCTTGGGGCTCATACGCACCCACTCAAGCTCCCTCTCAAGAGCCTTGCGGCGCTTGCTCTCCTGCTTCTCCTCCATAGCCAGACGGGTGGTCTTCTGGTCGAGCCAGCTGGAGTAGTTGCCCTTCCAGGGAATACCCTCACCACGGTCGAGCTCGAGAATCCAACCTGCAACATTGTCGAGGAAGTAACGGTCGTGGGTTACGGCAATGACCGTACCCTTGTATTGATTGAGGTGCTGCTCGAGCCAGTCGATACTCTCGGCGTCGAGGTGGTTGGTGGGCTCGTCAAGAAGGAGTACATCGGGCTCCTGAAGGAGCAGACGACACAGAGCCACACGCCTACGCTCACCACCCGAGAGGGTGCTCACGAGCCTATCCTGCTCGGGGCAGCGAAGAGCGTCCATAGCCCTTTCGAGCATACTGTCAATCTCCCAGCCGTTTACGTGGTCGATAGCCTCGGTGAGTTCGCCCTGACGCTCGATGAGCTTTGCCATCTCCTCGTCGCTCATAGGCTCGCAGAACTTGAGATTTATCTCCTCATACTCCTTAAGGAGCGCCACGGTGTGTGCACAACCCTCCTCTACGATTTCGCGTACGGTTTTGGTGTCGTCGAGCTGGGGCTCCTGCTCCAGATAGCCAACCGAGTAGCCGGGCGAGAATACGACCTCGCCTTGGAAACTCTTGTCGATACCGGCGATAATCTTCATCAGGGTAGATTTACCCGAGCCATTCAGACCCACGATACCAATTTTGGCGCCGTAGAAGAACGAGAGATAGATGTTGTTGAGAATCTTGCGGTTGTTGGTGAGCACCTTGCTCACACCCACCATTGAGAAAATAATCTTTTCGTCTGCCATTTTATAGTTTTGTTTTCGTTATTTCACATTTGGTGCAAAGATACCTATTAAAATGGAAAATTGAAAATTGAAAGTTGAAGAATTGATGAAATAATGGTTTGTCAAGCCTCTGTGGTGAGATTTTAGGCTTGAATAGCCATAGTTATTCCATTGTTTTTGTATATTTGTTGTCGACTAAAACCATCAAGACTATGAAACGCACCCTTATTCTCCTGCTTGCAACTATGCTTGCAGCCACATCTTTCGCCCAAGTTAAAAAAGCCCCCGCCCCCGAAAGGCAAGGCTGGTACGAAGGTATCGCCGGCACTGAAATTCCCCTTTATGGCGATGTGGAGAGTGTTGTTTGTACCTATTACGAACTTAAAGATTACTTCGGAGAGGCAGTTAGGGGGAATTTGAAGAATAAACGGGTGATTAAATTCAATGAGCGAGGCGATGTTGTTGAGGATTACGACGGCTCGCTAGACTATAAATTTACAAACAAATACGACTCTGCAGGAAATGTGATTGAGAGGGCTTACTACAACTCCGACGGCTCGCTGGATGGTAAATCCATCTTCAAATACGACTCTGCAGGAAATAAGATTGAGGAAGCTTGGTACAAATCCGACGGCTCGCTGGAAGAGAAATGCATCTACAAATACGACTCTGCAGGGAATAAGACTGAGGAGGCTTACTACTACTCCGACGGCTCGCTGTTTCATAAATACACCTTGAAATACGACTCTGTCGGAAATATGATTGAGGCGGCTGACTACACGCTAAACTATAAATATACATACAAATACGACTCTGCAGGAAATATGATTGAGGAGGGTTGCTACAGGTACGACGGCTCGTTGTGGTATAAAAAAATCTACAAATACGACTCTGCAGGGAATAAGATTGAGAAGACTGAGTATAAGTCCGACGGCTCGCTGGATGAGAAGTACACCTGGAAATACGACTCTGCAGGAAATATGATTGAGAAGGCTCGCTATAACTCCGATGGCTCGCTAGATGAGAAATACACCTGGAAATACGACTCTGCAGGAAATGAGATTGAGAGGGCTTGCTACAACTCCGATGGCTCGCTGGATGATAAATACACCTGGAAATACGACTCTGTAGGAAATAAGATTGAGGAGGCTCGCTACAATTCCGACGGCTCGCTGTACCGGAAATACACCTGGAAATACGACTCTGCAGGAAATGTTGTTGAAAGAATTGAGTACAAAAGCGAAATAATGATTCCTGTGTCAATCTGCGAGTCCAAGATTACCTATCGTAAATAGGCATACGCACCCCCTTATAGCCGCCCACGACCCCGTTACGAGTTCGTGGGCGTTTTTTTACAACCTGTTCTGCCACAGTCGTATTGGTGATTAGAGGTAAAACAAAACGACAGACTCGAAAGTCTGTCGTTTGTGCGATAAGCGTTCAAAGAACTAAAAGTTGTCCTTCAAAGGCTCGAAATACGACCATATCGGCTTTGCCGACCAAGTCCCCCTTTGTCAAAGGGGGATTTAGGGGGAATGTAAAAGTTCTGCACAGCAGCCACAGTCGTATGGTATTCAGTACCACGACTGTGAACGACGCAAAACCATCCTATTAGAAGTTGTCCTTCAAAGGCTCAAAATACGACTGTGGATGCAGACACGCGGGGCAGGCTTTGGGGGCCTCTTTGCCTACATAGATGAAGCCACAGTTGCGGCACTGCCAGGTGATCTCGTCTTTGCGGAGGAACACCTCGCCGTCGGCTACGCGAGCGTAGAGTGCGCGGTAGCGTTTCTCGTGGTAGGCCTCAACCTTGGCGATGTTGCGGAAGGCGGCTGCCACTGCGGGGAAACCCTCCTCGTCGGCTACGGCTGCGAACTCGGGGTAGAGGTCTGCCCACTCTTCGTGCTCGCCGTTGGCTGCGGCCTCAAGGTTGGCTGCGGTGTCGCCGATGATGCCTGCGGGATAGCTAGCGGTAATCTCCACCATACCACCCTCAAGGAATTTGAAAAATCTCTTTGCGTGCTCTTTCTCCTGCTCGGCGGTCTCCATAAAGATTGCTGCGATCTGCTCGAAGCCCTCTTTTTTGGCCTGCGAAGCGAAGAAGGTGTAACGACTGCGAGCCTGACTTTCGCCCGCAAATGCTTTGAGCAGATTCTGCTCGGTCTGCGTTCCTTTAATACTTGCCATTTTTTTGCTATTTTAACGGTTTGTGTTTCAATTCTCTGTCGGCTGTGCCTTGTGGATGACGACGTCTACCGTCTCCAATACCCTATAAGTCTTATAGGTCTTATAGGTCTTATAGGCCTTATATGCCCTATAAAATTTTCAACTTACAACTTACAACTTTCAACTCTCCTCATCATCCTTTCATTCCGCCGCAGCAGGGGATGGTCTGGCCGGTGACATAGGCCGAAAGTTCGCTACCCAAAAAGAGTGCCACACCTGCGACATCCTCGGGGGTGCCGGCTCTGCGGAGCGAGATGTTTTCGATGAACGAAGAGCGGATTTCTTCGGAGAGTACGGCGGTCATATCGGTCTGGATAAAGCCGGGGGCTATGCAGTTTGCCCTCACGCCACGAGCGCCAAACTCTTTGGCAACGGATTTGGAGAGGGCGATGAGGCCCGCTTTGGAGGCTGCATAGTTGGCCTGTCCGGCGTTGCCACCGATACCCACCACGGAGCTCATATAGATAATCGAGCCGCCACGCTGACGGGCCATAATGGGGGCTACGGCGTGGGTGATGTTGAATGCCGACTTGAGGTTAGTATTGATAACCGCGTCCCACATCTCTTCGCTCATACGCATAAGGAGAGTGTCGCGTGTGATGCCGGCGTTGTGTACGAGGATGTCGATGCGGCCGAAGGTTTTCTGCACCTCGGTAGCCAGCGAGTGGGCCTCCTCGTAGGAGGCGGCGTCGGAGCGGAAACCTGCGGCCCTAACGCCCAGAGCCTCAAGCTCACGGGTGAGTTCTTCGGCTGCGGAGGCCGAGGAGAGGTAGGTGAAGGCGATGTCTGCCCCTTCGGAGGCATATTTGAGTGCAATGGCGCGACCTATGCCGCGGCTGGCTCCCGTCACAAGAGCCACTTTACCTGCTAAAAGTCCCATAATTGTTGCGCTATTTTTGATTAAAAGTTTTTCAAAGATACGAAATTTATTTGGTGAAAAGAGAGCGGGAACGAAAAAAATATTTAATTTTGTGGAATCGGATGCGATTATACCGACTTGAAACTATACTAAAATAAACTAACAACACAATGAAACACGACAACGAAATTTTCGAACTGATTGCCGAGGAGCGTGCACGCCAGACCAATGGTCTTGAGCTCATTGCATCGGAGAACTATGTGAGCGACCAGGTTATGCAGGCTATGGGCTCCATTCTCACCAATAAGTATGCCGAGGGTTATCCCGCTGCTCGTTACTATGGTGGTTGTGAGGTTGTTGACAAAGTGGAGCTCCTGGCACAGGAGAGGCTCAAAAAACTCTACGGCGCCGAGTATGCCAATGTTCAGCCCCACAGTGGCGCACAGGCCAATATGGCAGTATTTTTTGCCTGCCTGAAGACGGGCGATACCTTTATGGGTCTTGACCTGGCACACGGTGGCCACCTTTCGCACGGTTCGCCTGTGAATATGTCGGGTGTGAACTACAAAGCCGTTGGCTACCAGCTCAACCCCGAGACCGGTACTGTTGATTACGACCAGATGGAGGCTCTCGCACTCGAGCACCGCCCCAAACTCATCATCGGTGGCGCTTCGGCCTACTCGCGTGAGTGGGACTACAAGCGTATGAGGGAGATTGCCGACAAGGTTGGTGCCATTCTGCTTGTTGATATGGCCCACACCGCAGGTCTTATTGCCGCAGGTCTTTTGGATAACCCCGTGAAATATGCTCACATCGTAACTTCGACCACCCACAAGACTCTTCGTGGTCCTCGTGGCGGTATTATCCTTATGGGTCAGGACTTCGACAACCCCTGGGGTCTGACTACTCCCAAAGGCGTTGTTAAGAAGATGTCGGCTGTTCTCAACTCGGCCGTATTCCCCGGTATCCAGGGCGGTCCTCTGGAGCACGTGATTGCAGCCAAGGCAGTGGCCTTTGGTGAGGCTCTGGATCCTTCGTATGTTGAGTATCAGAAGCAGGTTGTGAAGAACGCTGCCGCTATGGCCGAGGCATTCACAAAGAGGGGCTATAAGGTTGTTTCGGGCAAGACCGAGAACCACTTGATGCTCATTGACTTGCGCACCAAGTTCCCCGAGCTGACCGGTAAGGTTGCAGAGAAGGTGTTGGTTGCTGCCGACATTACCACCAATAAGAATATGGTACCCTTCGACAGCCGTTCGCCTTTCCAGACTTCGGGTCTTCGTTTCGGCACCCCCGCCATCACCACCCGTGGTCTTAAGGAGGATAAGATGGACTACATCGTGGAGCTTATTGACCGCGTACTTTCCGACCACGAGAACGAGGAGAACATCGCAGCCGTACGCCGTGATGTGAACGCTCTGATGGCCGACTATCCTCTGTATGCCTGGTAGGTAGTTGGACAGTTGAAAAGAGACTAAACTTTTTGTGGGGGTGCTCGACTTGAATGACGGGCATCCCCACTATGCTTAAGATAGATTTGAAGGATGAAGAATTTTGTCGCATTATTGGCTCTGTCGGCGGCTCTGGCGGCCACCTCGTGTGCTTCGCATAGAGGACAGGATGGTGGCGTGGAGGTTGCGCAGGAGGTTGTGCCCACCCCAAAGGAGGCCCACCTTGTCTTTGTCGGCGATGTTATGGCCCACTATCCACAGGTAGAGGCGGCACAGCAGGGCTACGAAAGGTATGATTTCTCGGGGCAGTTCGATGGCGTGAGGGAACTCTTTGCCGAGGCCGACTATGTGGTGGGAAACCTCGAGACCACACTCTCGCCCCGCGGACCTTATAGTGGTTACCCCGCATTCTGCACCCCCGAGGAGCTTGCGGATGATATGCGCGAGGTGGGCTTCGACGCGGTGACGATGACCAACAACCACACCACCGACAGGGGTGTGAAAGGTGTGCTTGCGACCATCGCCGGGCTCGATAATGCGGGCATTAAGCACGTTGGTGCTCGAGTGCCGAGCTACAATCAGGGCCGAACTGCTCCGCTTGTAGTTGAGGTTGAGGGCTACCGCTTGGCGCTGCTGGCCTATGCCTATGGCTCCAATGGCCCCATACCCAAAGGGGTTGAAATGGGCGTGCTGGATACGGTGACTATGCGCCGACATATAAATATGGTGCGCGACAAGGTCGATTACATATTCGCTTTGGTCCATTGGGGCGTGGAGTATCAGCGAAGTCCCAATGCCCAGCAACGCCGACTCGCCGAGTGGTTGCGCAAGGCGGGCGTGGACTTCGTTATGGGTAGTCATCCTCACGTTGTGCAACCCTATGAGGAGTGGTGCGACTCGGAGGGTAGGGTAGAGGGCGGAGTCTTCTACTCGATGGGTAACTTCATCTCCAATCAGAACTATAAGTTCACCGACTTTGGCCTTGTGGCCCACATCCACCTCAAGGAGCTCTCGCCCAATCAGGATGAGATTACCCTTTGGGCCGATACGGTCCACCGCTTGCGCTATAAGGAGGGTGGCCGCACCGTCTATCGCACCAAGCTCGGCAATAAGTAGGGTGAAAGGGGTGTATAAACAAAACCAACCCCCGACCACTTGGCCGGGGGTTGGTTTTATTTATAGCTGTGCGGGATTGATTACTCTACGCGACCAGCGCTACCGAGAACATTGATGTTCTTGTTCATATAGAGCTCCTTGAGAGCGTCGCGAGCGGGACCCAGGTATTTGCGGGGGTCGAACTCTGCGGGGTTCTTTGCGAATACCTCACGAACAGCAGCGGTCATAGCCAGACGACCGTCGGAGTCGATGTTGATTTTGCAAACTGCGCTCTTGGAAGCCTCGCGAAGCTGCTCCTCGGGAATACCTACTGCATCCTTGAGTGCGCCACCGTAGGTGTTGATGATAGCAACTTTGTCCTGGGGAACGCTGCTCGAGCCGTGGAGAACGATGGGGAAGCCGGGGATGCGAGCCTCAATCTCTTTGAGGATGTCGAAACGCAAGGGAGGAGGCAGAAGGATGCCCTGCTCGTTGCGCACGCACTGCTCGGGTTTGAATTTGTTTGCACCGTGCGAGGTACCAATCGAGATAGCGAGCGAGTCAACACCGGTTTTCGAAACGAAATCAACAACATCGTTGGGGTCGGTGTAGGTGTGGTGCTCTGCAACAACCTCATCCTCGATACCTGCCAATACGCCGAGCTCACCCTCAACGGTTACATCGAACTGGTGTGCATACTCAACAACCTTTTTGGTCAGAGCCACATTCTCCTCATAGGGGAGGTGGCTACCGTCGATCATAACGCTCGAGAAGCCCATATCGATACACGATTTGCAGATCTCGAAGCTGCTACCGTGGTCGAGGTGGAGAGCGATAGGAATGTTTTTGCCGAGCTCTTTTGCATACTCAACAGCGCCCTGTGCCATATAGCGGAGGAGGGTCTGGTTGGCATATTTACGAGCACCTGCCGAAACCTGAAGGATTACGGGCGAGGAGGTCTCAACGCAAGCCGAGATGATGGCCTGGAGCTGCTCCATATTGTTGAAGTTGTAGGCGGGGATTGCATAGCCGCCCTCGATTGCCTTTGCAAACATCTCACGGGTGTTTACAAGGCCCAAGTCTTTGTAATTTACCATTTTACTTGAAATTTATTTGTGTTTGTTAACCTTTGTTTCCTAACCTGTTTTGCCTGCTCTTTGGGCGGACAAAAATAATAGTTATTAAAATTTTTTACAAATATAAATGCTTTTTTTGGAATAAGAGGTATGTTTTATGTTAATTTTTCGCAAACAATGCCACGATTGGAGTAAAACAATGCCTCGCAACACTCGAGCAGGAGTTGTTGCGAGGCATTGATAATGCTCTGTTTTATTTGTTGTTCTCTTGTTCTTGCCATTCGGCAAATTTCATCAGTTTGACTTTTCCACCCATTGCAGGTAAGTTGTCATCCATTGCGTCAGGCTCGGATATTAGTATATAATCTTCTGTTCTATACCATTTGCACTCCCTGAAATTATAGAAACAAACACTTACCGGCATGTGGCTGACTGGAGTGTATGGCGTATCTTTTCGACTATCGAATGGATAGATGACAGGTAGCTCAAATGCGTACTTGTATCCTGCACTATTTGTGGAGTTGTCGCAGTTCACTATCGGACGATGCAGCATCTGAACACCCATACCAGGCCAAGTGTCGTTAGAATATTCTGGAGCAAGGCTAGGGCTCGAACTCACTATATGATAATCGTAAATAAAGTTAGGGTGAGTGTCCTCATTTACGGGGAGCAGAAGGTTTACCAGCATATATGTTTGTGTCTCGAAATGAGGTGACTCGGTGTAGTTGTTGTTCTCTTTCGTGTAGTTGTAATACTGCCAACAAACTTCTCCGTTGTCGTTAGCGACAAGGGGGTTGAGTATGAGTGGGAGATCAAGGATTTCGTCATCCTCTTTATTGTGTTGAATAACAATATCAAAAATTTCGTAGTAATCCCAAGTGGGTTGCTGATAGCCAAACTCCTCTTCCGATGGGGTGGAGCAAGCTACGCTGCTACAAATTACTGCAAATGAAACAGCAAAAATGTAATATCGTTTCATAGTAGTTGGTTTTAGGAGTTAATATGATTTTTGAAAACGCAGCAAATTTATTAATTTTTCTAATATTGTATGTTTGGGAGTGTTTTTTTCTTGAAAAATACCTTATCTTTGTATGATACAAGTTTTGACAGAGCAAATAACTAATAATATAAACATCTTTTACTATGAGCGAATTTAAGTATCAGCCTATGTTCGAGCACGGTGTGGACAACACCGAGTACGAGCTCGTTTCGAAAGATTATGTTAAGACCATCGAGTGTGATGGCCGTAAAATCCTCAAAGTGGACCCCGAGGGTCTGACCGTTCTGGCCAAGAGAGCCTACGAGGATGTGTCGTTCTACCTCCGCGCTTCCCACCTCCAGAAACTCGCCAACATCCTTGAGGATCCCGAGGCAACCGACAACGACAAGTTTGTGGCACACACTATGTTGGCCAATCAGGTAGTTGCAGCCGAGGGTCAGCTCCCCACCTGCCAGGACACCGGTACGGCTATCGCCATCGGTAAGAAGGGCGAGAATGTGTGGACCGGTGTGGACGATGCCGAGTACATCTCCAAGGGCGTTTATGACACCTATGCAGAGCGTAACCTTCGCTACTCGCAGGTGGTGCCTATCACTATGACCGACGAGCACAACAGTGGCAACAACCTCCCCGCACAGATTGACATCTACGCCGAGCCCGGCAACGAGTACAAATTCCTCTTCATCACCAAGGGTGGTGGCTCGGCCAACAAGACCTTCCTCTATCAGCAGACCAAGGCACTTCTTAATGAGAAGTCGCTCACTGCTTTTGTGACCGAGCACATCAAGGACCTCGGCACCTCGGCTTGTCCTCCCTACCACTTGGCATTTGTAGTGGGTGGCACCTCGGCAGAGGCCAACCTCACAGCCGTTAAGAAGGCTTCGGCCGGTTACTTCGACAACCTTCCCACCAGCGGCAACGACGGTGGTCGTGCTTTCCGCGATTTGGAGTGGGAGGAGAAAGTTCTGAAAATCTGCCGCGAGAGTGGTATCGGTGCACAGTTTGGTGGCAAGTACTTCGTACACGATGTGAGGGTTATCCGTATGCCCCGCCACGCCGCTTCGTGCCCCGTGGGTATTGGCGTTAGCTGCTCGGCAGACCGCAATATCAAGGCCAAAATCAACGAGGAGGGCCTCTGGATTGAGAAACTCGAGAAGAACCCCGCACGCTTTATGCCCGCCACCGCACCCGCAATGGCTCCCGCCGTTGAGATCGACCTCGACGAGGGTATGGACAAAGTGAGGGAGACCCTCTCGAAATACCCCGTTAAGACCCGTCTGAACCTCAAGGGTACCCTTATCGTGGCTCGTGACATCGCCCACGCTCGCATCAAACAGATGCTCGACGAGGGTAAGCCTATGCCCGAGTACTTCAAGAACCACCCCGTCTATTACGCAGGTCCCGCAAAGACCCCCTCGGGTATGGCTTCGGGTAGCTTCGGCCCCACCACCGCAGGTCGTATGGACTCCTATGTGGACTTGTTCCAGAGTGTTGGCGGCTCGATGGTGATGGTTGCCAAGGGTAACCGCTCGCAGGAGGTGACCGACGCTTGCCAGAAGCACGGTGGTTTCTACCTCGGCTCCATTGGTGGTCCTGCTGCAATCCTTGCAAAGCAGAGCATCAAGAGCGTTGAGGTTGTGGACTTCCCCGAGCTCGGTATGGAGGCTGTGAGGAAGATTTATGTTGAGAACTTCCCCGCATTTATCATCGTGGATGATAAGGGCAACGACTTTTTCGCAGAGTTTAAGCACTAAAACTACTTTGTAGTTCGTTCTTGTAGCGTGGCTGCCCCAAAGGGTAACTCCAGGGGCAGCCTTGCTATGGTATAATTGGGTTGTGTTGCTTGGTGGCAATGCGACCTTTTTGGGAAAAGATTTTTCTTGGTAATGAGACGATTACTTCTCTTTTTTGTGCTGATTTTTTCGGCCTCTTTGACGCTGTTGGCCGAGGAGGTTACTTTCCAGGTGCACTATCCAAGGGTGGTTGCTGCCAATTCGATTTTTCAGATTGAGTTTCAGCACAATGCAAAGAGCGATAGGGGGAGCTTTGTGGAGCCCTCTATGGGTGGTATGACCGTGGTGGCCGGCCCCGCAACCTCAACGAGTACCAATGTGCAGATTGTCAATGGCAAGATGCATAACCAGGTATTGCAGGGGTGGACCTACAACGCCTACTGCGACAAGGCGGGCGAGTTTGAGATTGGCAGCGCTCTGGTGAAAGTGGATGGCAAGGAGTATAGGAGCGAGCCCGTGAAGATTAAGGCCATCGTTGAGGATGACTCTTCGAGCAACACTCCAAACCCCTCGCAGACGAAACCTTCGGGCGGAGCGACCTCGGATGTGGCTGTGCTCAAGGATGACGACCTGCTATTGGTGACCTCGCTCGACCGTTCGGAGGTCTATGTGGGTCAGCCTGTTGTGGTGAGATATAAGCTCTATATCCGTGTGGACATCTCGATCGAGGGCTCCAAGATGCCCTCCTTTGCAGGTTTCTGGTCCCATAGGCTCAACGCAGGCGGCTCAAGGTCGATAAATGAGGAGTATCGTGGTAAGATTTACAAGTCCAATGTGGTGGCAGAGTATCTGCTCTTCCCCCAGCAGGCCGGAGAGTTCAAGATTGAGCCGATGGAGATTTCGGCTATTGCCCATCTGCCCGTCAATGATGGTGCCTACCACCGCGGCAACCCTGTGGACGAATTTTTCCTCGGTCAGCAGACTAAACAGGTGCCTCGCACGCTTACCTCCAACACCCCCACGCTGACGGTTAAATCGCTGCCCGAGGGTGCTCCTGCTGGCTATTCGGGGGCAGTGGGCGACTTCGAGATGAGTGTCACACCTCCCGCCGAGCAGGTGGAGGCCAATAGCGCTCTGAACTATACGGTGAAGATTTCTGGCTCGGGTAACTTTTCGATGATTCGCACCCCCGAGCTGAAGATTCCGGGCACCTTTGAGCAATATACGGCCAAGGTGTCGGAGAGCATCCAGACAACCTCAAGGGGTGTGAGTGGCTACCGCCAATTTGACTATCCCATCATTGCGCGTGCCGAGGGCGACTATGTGATTCCCGCAATGGAGTTCTCCTATTTTAGCCCGAAACTATCGAAGTATGTAACCCTCACCTCTGCGGAGTATCCCGTGAGTGTTACGCCCGATTCGACGGTCTTGAGCAGTAACGCTCCGGGTGTAATGCTCGGTGGTGCCTCTCGTGAGGATTTGCGTATTCTCGGCCGAGATATCCGCTACATTGCCCTCGACCTTGCCGACTTGAAACCCAAAGGTAGGGTTTTCCTCTTTAGTGGCAGCTACTTCGCCATTGTGGGCTCAATGATTTTGCTCTTCGTGGCGATGGTTATGTGGCTCTCGCGCTACCTCAGGCAGAGGCGTAATCAGGCTATGCTCAAGGGTAAGAGGGCCAATAAGGTGGCTCTGGCTCGCTTCCGTGCGGCCGAAGGCTATCTCAAGCAGAGCAATGTGAGGGGCTTTTATGAGGAGATGCTCAAGGGCCTTTGGGGCTACCTTGGCGATAAGCTCAACATCCCCTCGGCAGACCTTACGAAAGAGAATGTACGCGAGCGCCTTGCCGTTAGGGGTGTGGCTTCGGCGGATGTCGATAGGTATATAGCCCTGATTACCGACTGCGAGTATGCACAGTATGCTCCGTCGGGTAGTGGCCACCTTGAGGATGCCTACATCAGTGGTGTGGCTATAATCTCTCGCTTGGAGTCGGTGCTCAAATAGAGGGTCGAGAGGTGAGTGAGTGAAACAAGTGCGAATGAAATCGAAAAAGAGAGTTATGAAAAAGACGATTATACTGCTGCTTGCAACCCTTTGGATGCCCCGAGTGTTTGGGGAGACGATTGATGTGGAGGCTGTGTGGGAGAGGGGCAATAGGCTCTATGCTGCGGGCGACTACAACGGTGCCATCCTCACCTACGACTCCATTGTCAATGAGGGACTTCAGAGTGCTGACCTCTACTACAATCTGGCGGGTGCCTACTTCAAGGCAGGTCAGAACGGACAGGCCATTCTCAACTACAACAGGGCCCTGAGGCTCGACCCCTCCAATGATGATGTGGCCCACAACCTGGCCTATGTCGAGAGCTTCACGAAGGATAATATCGACACAATCCCCGTGGACTTTATGGAGCGCTCGGGCAATTGGCTCCGAAGGCTTATGAGTGCCGATGGTTGGGGTGTGTGGTCGCTTGTGATGCTGGGCGTTGCGCTTGTGGCTGCAGGATTCTTTATCCTTGCCCAGAGGCGCAGGGTGCGTAAGACGGGCTTTTTTGTGGCCCTTGTGTCCCTCGTGGCCTTTATATTTTGCTTGGTTCTGGGTGGGGCGGCCCGCAGGGAGTTGCTTTCCGAGAGTGAGGCTATTGTTTTGGATACGGCAACCAGTGTGAAGGCCTCGCCCGAACAGAATAGCAAAGACCTCTTCATCCTCCACGAGGGTACGAAGGTTGAGGTGCTCGACGAGTTTGGCGAGTGGAGAGAGATTCGCATTGCCGACGGCAACGAGGGGTGGATAAGGAGCTCCTCCATAGAGATTATTTAGTCATCAGTAAATTAATAAAGGTATGTCGAAATTACTTGCTGATGCCGTAGGCGAACTCTCCAAGCTCCCCTCTGTGGGACGCCGTACGGCTTTGAGGCTTGCGTTGCACCTTTTGCACGAGGACGAGCAGGAGGTGGCGAGCCTTGCCGAGGCTTTGGTGCGCTTTAGACGCGATGTGCGTTTCTGTGCTCGCTGCAACAACCTCACGGATAATGAGATATGCCCCATTTGCGCCGACCCTTCGAGGGATAGGACTACGGTGTGTGTGGTGGAACAGGTGGGCGATGTTATGTCCATTGAGAACACCCGCCAATACAACGGTCTCTACCACGTGCTGGGCGGCATTATTTCGCCAATGCAGGGTATTGGTCCCAGCGACCTGAAGATTGACCTGCTGGTGGAAAATATCGCCAAGGGTGAGATTCGGGAGGTGATTCTGGCCATTGGCGCAACGGTGGAGGGCGAAACAACCCTCTTCTATATTATGCGCAAACTCTCGCAGTTCCCCAATTTGAAGATTACCAAGATTGCACGCGGCATTGGTGTAGGCGACGAGATTGAATATGCCAACGAACTCACCATCGCCCACGCACTCCACAACCGCATAGAGGTAAAACAGTAAAAAAACAGCGAGCGCATCTGCGCCCGCTGCTCTTTTTATTTGTCTAAAGTCTATCGTCTAAAGTCTATCGTCTATAGACCTGAGTCCTTAATTCTCAATTCTCAACTCTCAACTCTCAATTCGTCACTACTCCTCGCCGGTCACATTCTTCCAGTACTTCACGGAGTTGTGGATGCTCTTTTCGTTGGCCTCGTTGCCGTACTTGTCCACATCGGCAACATTCCTGGGGCCGTGGTTGATACACAAGGGGCCGTTGAGGCAGCCACCCTCGCAAATCATACCCTCAAAGAAGTTGTACTCGCTCTTGCCAACCTTCAGTTTTGCAAGGTTGGTGCGGCACTCGTCAAGACCGCTCATATATACGGGCTTAAGACCCTCATAGCCGCTCTCGAGTGCGAGGTCCAGCAGACCCTGAACGATACCGCCGGCCTTGGCGAAGATGCGACCATAGAACGAAGCGTTGTTCAGAGTGGTGTCCTCCTGCTCGGTGGTCACGATATCCCTCGCGTCGAGGAACGCCTGCAACTCCTCAAACGACATCACAGAGTCCACAGCACCGCCCGTCTTTTCGAGCGTATACTCCATCTTCTTAGCCGCGCAGGGACCAATGAAGACAACCTTTGCGTTTTCGTCCGTTTCCTTGATATACTTCGCG
>JAZQZA010000082.1:0-24690 GCA_045633765.1 Tidjanibacter sp.
GGTTTCCACAGCGGAAACCACCTCTTCGTGTATTGTCAGTCGTCTGACTATCTTCGTGTATTGTCAGATGTCTGACTATTTCTCCAACTTGGGACCTGCTGCAACAAGTGCTTTACCCTCTTCGTTGGTGGTGAACTTCGAGAAGTTCTTGATGAACCTGCCGGCCAAATCCTCAGCCTTAACGGTCCACTCTGCCTCGGCAGCGTAGGTGTCGCGGGGATCCAGGATTGCGGGATCAACACCGGGGAGCTGGGTGGGTACGGTGAAGTTGAAATAGGGAATCTGCTTGGTGGGAGCGTTGTCGATCGAGCCATCGAGGATAGCGTCGATGATTCCGCGGGTATCCTTAATCGAGATACGCTTGCCGGTACCGTTCCAACCGGTGTTCACGAGGTAGGCGGTAGCGCCCGAAGCCTGCATCCTCTTCACGAGCTCCTCACCGTACTTGGTGGGGTGGAGCGACAGGAAGGCTGCGCCGAAGCAAGCCGAGAATGTGGGGGTGGGCTCGGTGATACCACGCTCGGTACCTGCGAGTTTTGCGGTGAAGCCCGAGAGGAAGTAGTACTTGGTCTGCTCGGGGGTCAGAACCGAAACGGGAGGCAGCACACCGAATGCGTCAGCCGAGAGGAAGATAACCTTCTTCGCAGCGGGAGCCTTCGAGATGGGCTTAACGATGTTGTTGATGTGGTAGATGGGGTACGAAACGCGAGTGTTCTCGGTCACGCTCTTGTCTGCGAAGTCGCAGTGGCCCTCTGCATCTACGGTAACATTCTCCAGAAGTGCGTCACGACGGATTGCGTTCCAGATATCGGGCTCGCTCTCCTTGTCGAGGTTGATAACCTTTGCGTAGCAACCGCCCTCGAAGTTGAATACACCCTCGTCGTCCCAGCCGTGCTCGTCATCACCGATAAGCTGGCGTTTGGGGTCGGTCGAAAGGGTGGTCTTGCCGGTACCCGACAGACCAAAGAAGATAGCGGTCTCGCCCTTCTCGTTGGTGTTAGCCGAGCAGTGCATCGAAGCGATACCCTTCAGGGGAAGGAGGTAGTTCATATAGGAGAACATACCCTTCTTCATCTCACCACCATACCAGGTGTTGATGATAACCTGCATCTTCTCGGTGTGGTTGAATACAACGTCGGTCTCGCTGTTGAGGCCGAGCTCTTTGTAGTTCTCAACTTTTGCTTTCGAAGCGTTGAGTACTACGAAATCGGGCTCGCCGTAGTTTGCCAACTCCTCCTCGGTGGGGCGGATGAACATATTCTTTACAAAGTGTGCCTGCCAAGCAACCTCCATAATGAAACGGATTTTCAGACGGCTGTTCTCGTTAGCGCCGCAGAAGGTATCCATAACATAGAGTTTCTTGCCGTTGAGCTGGTCGGTAGCAATCTTCTTGAGCTCCTTCCAAGCCTCGGGAGTCACAGGTTTGTTGTCGTTCTTGTACTCATCCGAGGTCCACCAAACGGTGTTCTCCGAGGTGGCGTCCTTCACAAAGAATTTGTCTTTGGGCGAACGGCCGGTGTAGATACCGGTCATTACATTCACTGCACCGGTCTCGGTGAGCTGGCCCTTCTCAAAACCGGTGAGGTCGGGCTGGGTCTCGTCAGCGATGAGCTGCTCGTAGGAGGGGTTGTAGATAATCTCGGCACCCTCAATGCCATACTTTGTCAAATCGATGTTTGCCATATTTTCTGACTGTTTTTTATTAATTTGGATTAACTTCTAACTAACCGGATGCAAAGGTAATACCTCTGTTGTTATTTAGAAAACAACGAGTGTGAATTTTATATTAAATTTTGTATGGCGAGCCAGAAACGACTCGCCATACAAAATTTACCTATTTTTTGGTTGCCTAAAAATACTCGGCAATGATGCTGTCGGAGATGAGCCACGAGTGCTCCGCAAAGGCAATTTTTTCGCCCTTTTTGACAAGGATTCCGCGCTCCAGATAGCCCCTCGAAATGGCCTCAAATTCGCTCTTTTTTTCGGGGCCGAATTGAGCCTCAAGGCGGGCCAAATCAACACCCTCCTTCGTGCGCAGCGAAACCATCACCACCTCCTCGTAACGCTCATTGAGTGAGAGTGTTTCGCTCTCAAGCGAGCACCCATCAAGGTATTTTTTTATGGATGGAAGATTCCAACTTCTGCTCTCTTTTCCGTCGAAGGAGTGAGCCCCCGGACCAAGGCCCAAATAGGGCGTTCCCTGCCAATACGCAGAGTTGTGTTTTGAGCCTCTGCCGGGTAGGGCAAAATTGGAGATTTCGTAGTGCTCATAACCCGCCTCTCGGAGTACCTCGCACAGCACCTCATACTCCTTGTTGGAGAGCTCCTCGGGGGCGGTTTTGACACCCCTCTTGCCGAAGAGCGTCTGCTCCTCAATGGTCAGGTGGTAGGCCGAAATGTGCTCCACGCCGAGCTCCACAGCCCTCTCCACGCTCTCTCTCCACTGCTCCAGACTCACCCCCTCGAGTCCATAGATGAGGTCGATTGAGATGTTGTCGAAACCCGCCTTGCGAGCCCTCCGCACAGCCTCCACAGCCTCCTCGGCAGTGTGGCGACGATTCATAAAGATGAGGTCCTCATCGCGGAACGACTGAATGCCGATGCTCAAACGATTGATACCAATTCCGCGCAGCCCCTCAAGGTACTCTTCCGTGAGGTCGTCGGGGTTGGCCTCCACCGTCACCTCCTCCACCTCCGAACAGTCGAAGGTGTGCTCGGCAGCTTGGAGCAGCGCGCCCAGCTCCTCGGGGGAACAAACGGTTGGGGTGCCGCCACCGAAGTAGATGGTTTTCAGCACCGTACCCTCCAGCAGGGCGGCTCGCTCGGTCATCTCCTCGGCGATTCTGCGGAGCACCTCGGGCTTGTGCGACAAGGACATCGTTTTGAAGAAGTCGCAGTAGCCGCAGAGCTTTTTGCAGAAGGGAATGTGTATGTAGAGTGAAGAGTTCATCGGTGCAAAGATAGAGTTGAAAGTTGAAAGTTAAAAATTGAGAGTTGAAAGTTGAGAGTTGAAAGTGGAAAATTGAGGAGGGCTGATTTCCCATTTCTCCCATTTCTCCCATTTCTCCCATTTCTCCCCACATCATTAACTTTCAACTTTCAACTTTCAACTCTCAACTCTCCACTTTCCACTCGACCCCCGTTTTTGGCCGTTCGTCTGGGCTTTTGGGCGGTTATTAAAAAAATTTAATAATTCTCTAAAATAATTATTGGTAAGTTCGAGAAAAATCACTATATTTGTCACATTATTTTGCCTGCGTGTTTTTTGTGGCAAAATAGGAACGAAAATTTAATGAGATAAACAGAATAATAACACACTAAAAAAGAGAAAATGGTCGCCTGCGTTGCGGTAGAAACAGTGCAATGAAAAAAGACAGGTTAGGTTGCAAACAGTAGTATTTGGACGGAGGGCGACAAGGTAAACAAAGTTATGAAAAACGAAACAGTACAGAAACCGGATTATTTGTTTGAGGTTAGCTGGGAGGTCTGCAATAAGGTTGGTGGCATTCACACCGTTGTATCGACCAAAGCGCAGACTATTGTAAGACAACTTGGCGACAAGTATATTTTGATTGGTCCCGACATCAATCGTGAGGGTGCAAACCCCGAGTTCAGGGAGGACCCCAATATGTTGCGTGAGTGGAAGCAGTTGCTCTACTCGCAGGGCTACCGTGTGAAAATCGGTCGCTGGGCAATCGAGGGTGAGCCCGTGGTTGTGCTTGTGGACTTCTCGTCGCTCATCAGCAAGAAGGACGACATCCTCAAGTTCCTCTGGGAGCACTACCAGGTGGATAGCATCAGCGGTCAGTGGGACTACATCGAGCCCGTTTTGTTCGGCTTTGCCGCAGGTAAGGTTATCGAGAGCTATGTGACCAACTTCTGCTCCTCGGCAGAGCGCACCGTGGCTCACTTCCACGAGTGGATGACCGCAAGTGGTGGTCTTTATCTTCGCTCGGCTTCGCCCTATGTGGCTACCGTCTTCACCTCGCACGCAACCGTTATGGGCCGCTGCGTTGCAGGCAATGGCCTCTCGCTCTATAGTGGTTTGGGTACCTACAATGCCGACGACTTCGCTCGTCAGTTCAACATTGTGGCCAAACACTCGCTCGAGAAGGTGGCTGCTCGTAACCACGACGCCTTCTGCTCGGTGAGCAAGATTACTGCCAAGGAGTGTAAATATCTGCTCGGAACCGAGGTGGATGTTGTTACACCCAACGGCTTTGAGGATACCTTCGTATGGAAGGGTGATGAGGCCGACAAGCGCCGCAAGGAGGCTCGCAAGGCCCTCATCAGTGTTGCCGAGGCTTGCTATGGTGTGAAGTTTGAGAAGGAGCCTCTGATTGTTGGCACTTCGGGCCGCTACGAGTTCAGGAACAAAGGTCTGGATGTCTTTATTGAGGCACTCAAGAGGATTGCCGACAAGGCTCCCGAGGGCCGTGAGATTCTGGCTCTTGTGACCGTGCCCGCAGGTAACGACGGTCCTCGTCGTGACCTGGTGGCTCACCTTGCCGACAAGAAGAACCCCATCGACCCCTCGCAGCCCCGCTGCCTTACCCACTACCTCACCAACCCCGAGAGTGACCCCATTTTGAAGGCTATCTCGGGTAGCTCTCTGGAGAAGGTTTCCTCGAGGGTTAAGTTGCTCTTCGTTCCCACCTACCTTCAGGGTGCCGACGGCATCTTCTCAATGAACTACTATGAGTGCTTGGCAGGTTTGGATCTCACTATCTTCGCCTCCTACTATGAGCCTTGGGGCTACACTCCCCTGGAGAGCGTTGCATTCTCGATTCCCACCATTACCACCTCGCTTGCCGGCTTCGGCAGGTGGGTTGACGACCTCGACAATGGCCACAAGGGCGTGCGCGTAATCACCCGCAACGACTCCAACGATGCCTATGTTGTGGATGCTATCGTGGAGAGCATCGAGCGCTATGCAGTGATGGGCCAGAAGGAGTATCAGGAGGCAAGGAAGTCGGCCTATGAGGTTTCGCAGACCGCTCTGTGGAAAAACTTCGCAAGGCACTACTCCGAGGCCTATGCAGTGGCTCTCGACAGGGTTGTTACCCGCACCAATAAGGCAGTATATGATGGCGGTAGCGCACAGGAGCAGGTTAACTTCGTTCGTCAGCAGCTCATCAGCAGCCAGCCTTCGTGGAGCCGACTGATGGTTGAGAAGAGCCTCCCCGAGAGGTTGCACGCTCTGGAGATTCTCTCGAAGAACCTCTGGTGGAGCTGGACACTCGGTGCTCACGAGCTCTTTGAGTCTATCGATGCCGAGTTGTGGCAGGCAACCTCGAAGAACCCCATCGCATTGCTTGACAAACTTCCCTACTCGAGGATTAAAGAGCTCGAGCAGGATGAGAAATTCCTCGCCAAACTCGACGAGGTATATGCACAGTATCGCGCCTATATGATGAAGAAGGCCGAGGCCAAGGGTCCCAAGATTGCATACTTCTCGATGGAGTATGGTCTGCACTCGTCGCTGAAGATCTACTCGGGTGGTCTGGGTATCCTGGCAGGTGACTACATCAAGGAGGCGTCGGATAAGAATGTTCCTATGGTGGCTGTCGGCCTTCTGTATCGCTACGGCTACTTCACCCAGAAACTCTCCGCACAGGGCGCACAGGAGGCAGCCTATGAGGCACAGAACTTCCTCAAACTCCCCATCTCGCCCGCTCGTGATGAGATGGGCAACTGGTGCTCTGTTCAGGTGGCACTCCCCGGTCGTACGGTAACTGCCCGCATCTGGAAATGTGAGGTGGGCCGCACCGACCTCTATCTCCTCGATACCGACCACGAGTTGAACCTTGAGGAGGATAGAAGCATCACCCACCACCTCTACGGTGGCGATTGGGAGAACCGTCTGAAACAGGAGTTGTTGCTTGGTGTTGGCGGTATCCGCGCTCTGAACACTATGGGTATCAAGTCCGACATCTACCACTGCAACGAGGGCCACGCTGCCTTCATCGGTCTGGAGCGCATCCACAACTATGTGAAGGGCAAGAACCTCTCGTTCAGTGAGGCTCTGGAGGTTGTTCGCTCCTCGTCGCTCTACACCACCCACACCCCCGTACCCGCAGGTCACGATGCATTCCCCGAGCAGATGATTCGTCAGTATATGAGCCACTACCCCGAGCGTCTTGGTATCACTTGGGAGCAGTTCATCAACCTCGGTAAGACCCGTCCCAACGACCCCTCCGAGAAGTTCTCGATGAGCTTCCTGGCTTGCAACCTCTCGCAGGAGGTGAATGGTGTGAGCTGGCTGCACGGTGAGGTGAGCAAGGATGTGCTTGGCGATATGTGGCCCGGCTACTTCAAGGATGAGTTGCACATCGGCTATGTGACCAATGGTGTTCACTTCCCCACCTGGACCGCTTCGGTGCTCCGCAGGCTCTACGCAAAATACTTCGCCGAGGGCTTCATCAAGGAGCAGTATGATATTCCCGCTTGGCAGAAGGCCAATGCTATTCCCGATAAGGAGCTCTGGGAGGCTCGCCTGATGCTCAAACAGCGTCTGTATAAGACTGTGGGCAAGATTATGAGCGACAAGTCGAAGGCTCCTGTGGTGTCGCCTCGTCAGATGGTGGCCGTTAAGGAGAACTTCAAGCCCGATGTGCTGACTATCGGTTTTGCTCGTAGGTTTGCCACCTACAAACGCGCCCACCTGTTGTTCACCAACCTCGAGCGTCTGTCGGCTCTGGTGAACAACCCCGAGAGGCCCGTACAGTTTGTATTTGCCGGTAAGGCCCACCCCCAGGATATTCCCGGTCAGGAGCTCATCAAACGCATCGTTGCTGTTTCGCAGATGCCCGAGTTCGCAGGTAAGATTCTCTTCCTGCCCAACTACGATATGGACATCTCGAGGAAGATGGTTCAGGGCGTGGATATCTGGCTCAACACTCCCACCCGTCCTCTGGAGGCTTCGGGTACCAGCGGTGAGAAGGCAGTTATGAACGGCGTTATGCAGTTCAGCGTCTTGGACGGCTGGTGGGTTGAGGGCTACAAGGAGGGCGCTGGTTGGATGCTGCCTATGGAGCGCACCTACACCGACCAGAACCACCAGAACGAGCTCGATGCCGAGATGATCTATCGCACCATCGAGGAGGAGATTGTTCCTCTCTACTACGACCGCGATGAGGAGGGTATGCCTCGTGGCTGGATCAAGAGTATGAAGAGCTGTATTGCCGACATCGCTTCGAACTTCACCACCAACCGTATGCTCACCGACTATGAGGAGCGCTTCTACAATCCTCTCTATGCACGCCACCGCGAGGTTATCAAGGGCGACTACCTGATGGCTCGTGAGATTGCTGCCTGGAAACGCAAGGTGAGTGCCGCTTGGGATAAGGTGAGGGTTCTGGAGACCCGTCAGGCCGATATGAGCAAACAGACAATGTTTGTGGGCAACAAGTATCGCTTTGAGGCTACTCTGGATATCGACTCGCTGAAACCCGAGGATATCGGCGTTGAGTTGCTGCTGGCAAGCCAGATTGAGAGCGGCCACGATGTGAAGATTGCCGAGAAGGTTCAACTCGAGGTAGTAAGCGTTGAGGGCTCGAAGGTTGTCTATGCCGTGGATGCACAGATGGAACACACCGGCTCCTACGACGCTGCACTGAGGGTTTACCCCAAGAATGATAAACTCCCCCACAGGATGGACTTTGCTCTTGTGAAGTGGGCATAATGGGATTCGTCTGGCGTGGCCTGTGCCCGCCAGACGAACTTTTTATAAGACAGCGCAACCTCTACTTATCGAAACTAAAACCTAAAATTTAACCATATAAGACCTATTAAAACCAAAATACAAAGAATAAGGAGAGAGATATGGCAGAACTAATTTTTGATAAAAACAGATTGGGCAACCTCGAGTATTCGCTCCAGCGCGAGATGCTTTCGACCAACAGAACGGGTGGCTATATGAGTACCACCATCGTCTGCTGCAACACCCGAAAGTATCACGGCCTGATGGTTTGTCCCATTAGGGAGGGTGATGACAAGAGCTATGTGCTTCTTTCGTCGCTCGACGAGACCGTCATTCAGCACGGTCAGCCTTTCAACCTCGCTCTACACAGATTCCCCGGAATCTATGAGCCTCGAGGCCACAAATACATCGTGGACTTCGAGTACAACCCCACACCCACAATCCTCTATCGTGTGGGTGGTGTGCTGCTAAAGAAAGAGATTCTCTGGCGTCAGCACACATCACACTCTCGCCTCTTTATTCGCTACACGCTGCTTGAGGCCAAGAGCGAAACGACACTTCGCCTGCGCCCCTTCCTTGCATTTAGGGAGAAGCACGCCTTGAGCAAGGCAAATATGTATGCCAACGGCCACTCGTGGGATGTTAAGGGCGGTGTGAAGTGCCGTCTGTATGACGAGTTCCCCTACCTGTATATGCAGTGCTCGGATCCTATGGCCGAGTTTGCTGCTGCCCCCGATTGGTACTACGACTTCGAGTATGCCGAGGAGGCCAACCGTGGCTATGACCACCACGAGGACCTTCTGACTACGGGCTACTTCGAGGTGAAACTCGAAAAAAATAAACCCCTCATCTTCTCCGCCTCGCTGGAGGAGATCGACCCCGAGAAGTTGGACGCTGCCTTCGAGAAGGAGCTCTCGGAGAGGAACGCCAAGACCGACTTCATCTCGCTGCTGAAACACTCGGCCCACCAGTTTGTGGTGCGCTCGGGCGGTAGGAGTGAGGTTGTTGCCGGCTATCCTTGGTTTGGTCGCTGGGGTAGGGATACCTTCGTGTCGCTGCCCGGTATTACCCTCGCGCAGGGCGACATTCAGGCTTGTATGGATGTTCTGGACACCATCACAGGCGAGATGAAGGATGGCTTGTTCCCCAATGTGGGCTCGGCCTACAATACCGTGGACGCCTCCTTGTGGTTTGTGTGGACTCTTCAGCAACTCGAGGAGTACATTGGCCGCGAGAAGGTATGGGAGCGCTACGGAAAATATGTTAAGGATGTTCTGAACGCCTATCGCAGGGGCGTGGATGGCATCGTTGCCCTCCACACCAACGGCCTTGTGTGGGCATCCCACCCCGAGTATGCAATTACCTGGATGGATGCCTGCGTGGATGGCAAGCCTGTGACGGGCCGAGATGGCTATCAGGTTGAGGTCAATGCTCTCTGGTATAACGCTATGTGTTATGCTCTGGAGTGTGCCGAGAGTGCCGGCGACAAGGAGTTCGCCTCGGAATGGAAGGGTGTCCCCGCAATGACCAAGGAGTCGTTCCTGAAACTCTTCTGGCTCGAGGATGGCTATCTGGCAGACTATGTGGATGACAATGGTGCAAACAACTTCATCCGCCCCAACCAGATTATCGCCTGCTCGGTGAACTACAAGATGCTCTCGCTCGTACAGCAGGAGTCGGTGTCGGATGTGGTTAAACGCCACCTTCTGACTCCTCGCGGTCTGCGTACCCTTTCGCCCCGCAACCCCCTCTATAAGGGCCGTTATGGTGGCAACCAGAGGGAGAGGGATGAGGCTTACCATCAGGGCACCGTTTGGGTGTGGCCCTTGGAGCACTATGTGAAGGCCAAGTTCGATGTTCAGGGCAATGGTTTCCTCTGCAAAGCCGAGGAGATTCTCGACGGCTTCAAGGAGGAGATGAGCATCAAGGGCATCGGCTCCGTTTCGGAGATTTATGAGGGCGATCCACCACACGATGCTCGTGGCGCAATCTCGCAGGCTTGGAGTGTGGGCGCACTGCTCCGTATTAACGAAATGATTCAGAAACAGAAAAAATAGTCGCTATGAGAGTATTAATGTTCGGTTGGGAGTTTCCTCCTCACATTGCCGGTGGTCTGGGTACGGCTTGCTATGGTCTGACCCGAGGTCTGGCACGCAACGGTGTGGAGGTGATTTTTGTGGTCCCCAAGGCCTATGGTGATGAGGACCAGCGATTCATCAGGGTTGTAAATGCCAGTGATGTGGATGCAGTCTATCGTAGCGGCGAGGCAGATAGCGAGATTTGGCGCAATGTGAAGTTTATGGAGATCAATTCCAATATGGTGCCTTACATCTCGCCTGAGCAGTTCGAGAGGGAGCGTAGCCGCAATGAGAAGGTGGGCTCCATCCACCACGAGGGCGATGTTTGGCGCGAGAGGTACAACTTCTCGGGCAAGTATGGCACCAACCTTCTGGAGGAGGTTGCAAGGTATGCCGTTGTGGCTCGTCAGGTGGCCATCGAGCTGGAGGGACAGTTCGATGTGATTCACGCCCACGATTGGCTCACCTACTATGCCGGTATCGCTGCCAAGGAGGTTTCGGGCAAACCTCTGGTTGTGCATATGCACGCTACGGAGTATGACCGCAGCGGTGAGAACATCAACACGCAGACCTATGCCATCGAGCGCGGTGGTATGGAGGCTGCCGACTTGGTTATGGCTGTGAGCAACCTCACGCGTAATATTATTATAAATAAGTATGGCATTCCTGCCGAGAAGGTCATCACCGTTCACAACGCCGTACGCTTTGCCGACAACAATATGGAGGAGGAGCGCGGTGTGAAGGACAAGATTGTCACCTTCCTCGGTCGTATTACATATCAGAAAGGCCCCGACTACTTCGTGGAGGCTGCTGCCAAGGTGCTCAAGCGTACCCCCAATGTGAGGTTCGTGATGGCCGGTAGCGGCGATATGATGAACCACGTGATTCGTCGTGTGGCAAGGCTCGGTATTGCCGACAGATTCCACTTTACAGGCTTCCTCAAGGGTGCAGATGTGCAGAAGATGTTTGCCCTGAGCGATGTCTATGTTATGCCTTCGGTGAGTGAGCCCTTTGGTATCTCGCCTCTGGAGGCTATGAGGTCCAATGTCCCCACCATCATCAGCAAACAGTCCGGTGTGGCCGAGGTGCTCGACTACGCCGTGAAGGTGGACTATTGGGATGTCGATGCAATGGCCGACGCCATCTATGGTCTTGTGACCTATCCTGCCCTCGGTAAACTCTTCGCACAGAAGGGCTTGGAGGAGGTTAACGGCCTCAAGTGGAACACTGCCGCCGCCAAGATTAAGGCGGGCTATGAGTCAGTGATTAATGCAAAAAAATAAGAAAAAAAGATAAATGATATGAAAACAGTATGTCTATACTTTCAGGTTCACCAGCCTCTGAGGCTTAAAACCTACAGGTTCTTCAATATGGGCAAGGACCACAACTATCTCGATGTGTCGGCCAACCGCTCCATTATGCAGCGCGTGGCTGCCGACTGCTATCTGCCTATGAACAATCTCCTGTTGCGACTCATCAAGGAGAATGAGGGCGCCTTTAAGGTTACCTTCTCCATCTCGGGCTTGGCTATTGAGCAGTTTCGCAGCTACACCCCCGAGGTGCTCAACAGCTTCCGCGAGCTGGCCAAGACGGGTTGCGTGGAGTTCCTGGCAGAGAGCTATTCCCACTCTCTCTCGTCGCTCATCTCGCCCGAGGAGTTCAAGAGTGAGGTCGAGGCCCACGTGGCACTTATGAAGGAGGAGTTTGGCTACACGCCCACCTCGTTCCGCAATACGGAGCTCATCTACTCCGACCAGATTGGTGAGCAGGTGGCTGCTATGGGCTTCAAGGCTATGTTGGCCGAGGGTGCCCGCCACGTGCTTGGCTGGAAGAGCCCCAACTTTGTCTATGCCAACTCTTTGGACCAGAAGTTGAGGGTGCTCCTTCGCAACTATAAACTCGCCGACGATATCGCCTTCCGCTTCTCCAATCAGGGTTGGGGCGAGTGGCCTCTGACGGCAGAGAAGTATGCGGGATGGATTGCCGACGAGAACACCACGGGTGGGGTTATCAACCTCTTTATGGACTATGAGACCTTTGGTGAGCACCAGAAGGCTTCGACCGGCATTTTCGACTTTATGGCTGCTCTGCCCAAGGCTATGCTTTCGACAGGCGCACTGAAGTTCGGCACCGTGACCGAGACCGCAGCCGAGAATCAGCCTACGGGCGTTCTCTACTGCACCCACGCAATGTCGTGGGCCGATGAGGAGAGGGATGTGACCGCTTGGCTCGGCAACGACCTCCAGAATGAGGCTTTCGGTAAGCTCTATGGCCTTCAGGAGAAGGTGCGCGAGCTGAACCACGACGACTTCAACTATGTGTGGAACTTTATGAAGGCTTCGGACCACTTCTACTATATGGCAACCAAGTGGTTCTCGGATGGCGATGTGCATAGCTACTTCAACCCCTACGACTCGGCCTACTCGGCATTCATCAACTATATGAATGTCCTCTCCGACTTCGCAAATGAGTTGGATTTGGCTCTCGAGGCAAACCAGTAGCACACAGAGTCCCAAGGCTCTAAAAAACAACTCACGGGTTACATTTTTGTAACCCGTGAGTTGTTTTGTTAAGGTGCTTATAATTAGCGCTTTGTTGGGTGTTAGAAATAGTGCGCCGAGGCAAAGGAGCAGACGCTTATTCTCACCCCTTCAACGGAGCTGATGAGCGCCTCGGCCGAGGACCCAATGGTGGCACCCGAGGTGATGACATCATCGACCAGAAGGATGTGCTTGCCCTTGAGAGCCTCGGGGTGTCGGACACAAAATATGCCCTCGACATTACCCCAGCGCTCCTCTGTGCGTTTCAGGGTCTGGCTCGGGTTGTTCTTGACTCTTATGAGCGACTTCGAGTCGAAGGGGCGTTGGAGTGCCGCCGCCACGCCCTCGGCAATATATTCGGCCTGATTGTAACCCCTTCGGAGTAGCTTGCGGCTGTGGAGCGGGATGGGAATCACCACATCCACATCGTAGAAAAGACCGCCCTCGGCAAGCGCCTCGCCCAACCAATAGCCACACTCGCGGGCCACCCTCCAACTGCCACTGTACTTGAACTCGTGTACCGCCCTGCGCCATCCGCTGCCACGCGGAAAGGAGAGAAGGGCAGCCGCACGCTCAATGGGAGCAATGGTGCGCATATGCTCAAGGAGTGGGTTGTAGGCCTCGGTGGGGTGGTTTGTGAGGGGCGCCTCCATACGGCATCGGGTGCAGAAAGTCTGCTCGCCCTCAATGAGATAGCAACCACAGGCGGGACATCTGCGCGGCAGGAAAAGATGTAGGAGGGCGTCCAGCATAACTATCTTTTGGGTGGGGCGAATAACTCTTTTTCAAAGTGGAAATTATCCTTGGGGATCGACATTGACGGTGACCGAGATGCGGCGATAGAGAGTATCGCGCGAGAACTCCCTCAGTGCCTCACGAATGAGCCCCTTGGTGTCGGCAGGCGACTCCTTGCGACCGATGCGCACGATGATTTCCATAATGTAGGTGTCGGCAATGTGGCTCACCGCGGGAGCGTGGGCGTCGGTCACTCCGTGGCCCAGGAACTCACGAAGGCGCGAGGCGAGGTGGCGTGCTCCACGATAGACAAGCTCGGCCGATGTGTGCTTGAGTGTCAGTGAGATAAGTCGTGTGAAGGGAGGGTAGCCGAAGGCCTCACGGTCGCGCAACTGCGAGATGGCCATAGCCTTGTAGTCGCCCCCCGCAGCCTGAATTATGGTGTGGTTGTCGGGCTGTGCGGTTTGGATGATGGTGCACCCTTGCGAGTCGGTGCGCCCCGCACGGCCGGTAATCTGCACAATGGTCTGGAAGGTGCGCTCCTCGGCCCTGAAGTCGGGACGCGAGAGCAGATTGTCGGCATTGAGGATGCCAACAACCGAAACACCCTCAAAATCAAAACCTTTGGTTATGAGTTGGGTGCCTATCAGAATGTCGGTTTGGCCGCTTTCGAACTCCTTTATGGTGCGGCGCAGACGCGAGGCCGACGAGGCCACATCGCCATCGAGTCGAGCAATCCGTGCGGTGGGGAAGAGGGCAGCAATGCTCTCCTCAATCTTCTCTGTGCCAAAGCCTTGCGGCTCCACTGTGCCCTGATGGCACGAGGGACACTTGGTAGGCGCATCCTCGGCGTGGCCACAGAGGTTGCAGCGCAGACGGTTGCCCTTTTTGTAGTAGGTGAGCGCTACGCCGCAGTGGGGACACCTCGCGCTCCAACCACACGACGGGCACTCTACATAGGGGGCAAAACCTCGTCTGTTTTGGAATAACAGAATCTGTCGGCCGTTGGTGAGTGCGGTTGTTATGGCGTCGTATAACTCTTTGTTAATGTGTCCTTTGCGTTCTCCTCGGCGGGCGCTCTTGATGGTGTCGGAAACGATGACGGTGGGTAACTCCCCCTGGCCATAGCGCTCCCCAAGCCACACATAGCCATAGCGTCCCGTGTAGGCATTATAGAAACTCTCAAGCGAGGGTGTGGCGCTTCCGAGTAGCGCCTTGGTGCCCAGATTGTGGGCCATCCACACCGCCACATCGCGTGCCGAAAAGCGGGGTGCGGGGTCCTCCTGTTTGAAGCTGCGGTCGTGCTCCTCATCCACAATTATAAGGCCCAAATTGTTCAGAGGAAGGAGTATGGCCGAGCGTGTGCCGACAACAATTTCGCCTCCCTCCGAGCGGCTCAATTTGATATACATCTCCGTTCGGGCTCGGGCAGTCATCCCCGAGTGATATATGGATAGACCGTCGCCAAAAGCCTCCTTCAAACGAGCCACGAGTTGCTCCGTAAGGGCAAGTTCGGGGATAAGGTAGAGCACCGACTCGCCTCGGTCTAAAGCGCTATTGGCCAATCGGATATAAAGTTCCGTCTTGCCGCTACCGGTGATGCCGTGGAGGAGTGTTGTGCGGTACATCTGAAGGCTTGCCTCCAACTTCTGGAGAGCAAAATCTTGCTCCTCGGAGAGGGTTGTGCGGTGGCGGAAGGTGGCGGCGTCGTAGTGTGGTGTGCGCTCACGGTGGAAACTCTCCAGCAGTCCGCCCTCGATGAGTTTGCCGACAATGGCAGAGGAGGCCTCAAGGGCGGCTCTGGGTACCTCGCCGTCGAGTGTGTGCTCCTCGCCGCAGAGCTCCAAAAACGCCATCATCGCCTTGTACTGCGCCTTGCGACGGGGAAGGAGTGCTTCGAGGGCCTCGTTCAGGGCTTTCTCGCTCCTCACCCCCTCGGCGAGTCGCAACATCTGCTCCCTGCCGAGCGAAAATATCTTCTGGTCGAACAGATCGCTCGTCTCGGCGGAGGGTTTCAGCAGGGCGGGAAGCGCCGCACGCATAACCTCACCCTCGGTGCACATATAGTATGAGGCAATCCACTCCCAGAGGGCCAGCTGCGGTATGCCTGCCAAGGGCTCGGTGCGAACGATGGAGGAGATGGTGCGGATGCGTTTGTAGGGTGGGGTGTTGTGGTGGAGTCGTTTGACGATGCCGGTGTAGATTTTATTCTCCCCCAGAGGTACGGCAACCCCCGAGCCGACAACTATGTTGTCGCCCATTTCGGCACCAACCTCAAAAGTGAGGGGTTGGAGTGCGAGAGGAAGTATCACATCGGCAAATAATCGCTCCATTGTTTTTCTTAACTTTTTGGTGAAAATCTATCGGTATGTTTGGAATTTCATACCCCAAAATGGGAAAATGAAATCACAAAACCATATTCCGCAAACAATTATTTACAAAAATAGTCAAAAATCGGGAAAAAGGTTGTACCTTCGTGGATGAAAAATAAAGTTATCAAAATGAAAAACACTAAACCTATCGCGGGTAACATCGTTACTTGGGTCAAAGACCTTATTTTGATTACCCTCGGCGTAGCAGTTTACGCCTTTGCTTGGACCGGAATTATTAACCCCGCCGACGGTATGGGTGGCGGTGCAACGGGTTTTGCTCGTTTGGTATGCCAGCTCACAGGCGGTATCGAAGGTGGCGGTATCCCCATCGGTGTAACCTTCTTCATCTTCAACGCCGTATTCCTGATTATCTGTGTGCTGCTTCTGGGTGCCAAGTTTGGTATCAAGACCATCTACGCAATCTTTATGACATCGGTGCTTATGACACTCTTTGAGCAGGTTCTGCCCGCCGACGGCATCTTCCCCGAGTTGGCACAGGATAAACTCCTCTCCTCCATCCTTGGTGGTATTGTTATGGGTATCGGTGTTGCAAGCTGCCTTTTGATGGGCGGTTCGACCGGCGGTAGCGACCTCATCGCAATGATTGTCACCCGCTATATGAACCTCAGCTACTCGCAGGTGGTTGTCTTTGTGGACATCTTCATCATCGGCTCCTCCTACTTTGTGTTTGGTGGCGATATTATGATTACCATCTATGGTTTCATCACAACGGCGGTCTTTGGCTATGCAAGTAATATGGTGCTATCGGGAGATAAACAATCGTTGCAGATTTTCGTCTTCTCGAAGGAATACGACGCCATTGCCGATGTGGTTTCGACCAAGCTGGAGAGGGGTGTAACCCTTCTGAACGGTACGGGCTACTACTCCAAAAAGGATGTTAAGATTGTTATGATTGTCTGCCGCAAGAACGAGATGGGTATGATGATGAGAGCAATCAAGAGTGTGGATAGCAAGGCCTTCATCTCCGTAGCCAATGTTATGGGTGTCTATGGCGAGGGCTTCGACAAATATAAAATTGCAGGTAATAAGGAGATTAAATCGGTTAAGAAAACCGAGGGTATTATTTAAGAGTTAGTTAAGTTCAATGAGTAAGAAAGAGTATAAAAGATATCTGGTGACTTCGGCACTTCCCTATGCCAATGGCCCTGTGCACATTGGCCACTTGGCGGGTGTCTATGTCCCTTCGGATATATATGTGCGCTATTTGCGCCTTAGAGGTAGGGATGTTGTTTGGGTGTGCGGTAGCGATGAGCACGGTGTACCCATCACCATCAAGGCACGCAAGGAGGGTGTAACCCCCCAGGATGTTGTGGACAAATACAACGACATCATCAAGAGGTCTTTCGAGGGCCTTGGCATCTCGTTCGACATCTATTCGCGTACCACCTCTCCCACCCACTATAAGACCGCTTCGGAGTTCTTCCGTACCCTCTACGATAAGGGTGTTTTCTCGGAGGCAACCTCGAAACAGTACTACGATGAGGAGGCAAAACAGTTCCTTGCCGACCGCTACATTATGGGTACCTGCCCCCACTGCCAGGCAGAGGGCGCCTATGGCGACCAGTGTGAGAAGTGTGGCTCGACCCTCAACCCCACCGACCTCATCAACCCCAAGAGTATGATCTCGGGTTCGGCTCCCGTGATGAAGGAGACCACCCACTGGTATCTGCCCCTGGATAAGTATGAGCCCGCACTGAGGGAGTGGATTTTGGAGGGCCACAAAGAGTGGAAAACCAATGTCTATGGTCAGTGCAAGTCGTGGATGGACCTCGGTTTGCAGCCCCGTGCCGTGAGCCGCGATTTGAATTGGGGTATCCCCGTGCCCGTTGAGGGTGCCGAGGGCAAGGTGCTCTATGTGTGGTTCGACGCCCCCATCGGCTACATCTCCGCCACCAAGGACCTCACCCCCGATTGGGAGAAGTATTGGAAGAGCGAGGATACGAAGATGGTACACTTCATCGGTAAGGACAACATCGTCTTCCACTGCATCGTATTCCCCGCAATGCTGATGGCCCACGGCGGTTATATCCTGCCCGAGAATGTGCCTGCCAATGAGTTCCTGAACCTCGAGGGCGACAAGATTTCCACCTCGCGCAACTGGGCCGTATGGCTCAATGAGTATCTGGAGGATATGCCCGGCAAGCAGGATGTTCTGCGCTATGTGCTCTGCGCTAACGCTCCCGAGACCAAGGATAACGACTTCACCTGGAAGGACTATCAGGCCCGCAACAATACCGAGCTCGTGGCTGTGCTCGGCAACTTCGTAAACCGTGCGCTGGTGCTCACCCACAAATACTACGGTGGCGTGGTGCCCGAGGCAGGCGAGCTGACCGACTACGACAGGGAGATTCTCGCCGAGCTGCCCCGCATCAAGACCGCTCTGGAGGAGAACTTGGAGAACTACCGCTTCCGCGAGGCACTCAAGGAGGCTATGAATATCGCCCGTCTGGGTAATAAGTATTTGGCCGACACCGAGCCCTGGAAGGTCGTTAAGACCGATCCCGAGAGGGTCAAAACTATCCTCAATGTGGCACTCCAGATTGTTGCTAATACCACGGTGGCCATTGAGCCCTTTATGCCCTTCAGCGCAGAGAAACTGCTGAGGATGTTGGCCGTAGAGAAGATTGATTGGGAGATGATTGGCCGTAGTGACATTATCGCCGCAGGTCACACCATCTCCACCCCCGAGCTCCTCTTCGAGAAGATTGAGGACGAGGTTATCGAGCGTCAGGTGCAGAAGCTTCAGGACACCAAGAGGGCCAATGAGGCTGCTGCCGCAACTGTGGAGCCCCAGAAGGAGAGCGTAACCTTCGATGATTTCGGCAAGATGGACATCAGGGTTTCGACCGTGGTGGCTGCCGAGAAGGTTGCCAAGACCAAGAAACTCCTCAAGCTCACCGTTGATACGGGTATCGACACCCGCACCATCGTGTCGGGCATTGCCGAGTACTACACCCCCGAGGAGCTCGTAGGCCGCCAGATTCTGGTGCTTGTGAACCTGCTGCCCCGCGAACTGAAGGGTATCACCTCGGAGGGTATGATCCTGATGGCTGCCGACGCTACAGGCAAACTCACCCTGCTGGCCCCCACCGACAAGGTGCCCAACGGCTCGCAGGTAGGCTAATGTCGAAGCAAGGCGATAGTTAGAGGCAGGGCCTTAGGTTGTAGAGATACGAAGTATCTCCCAAAATTTTTGGGGCGCATTTTTATAAAAAGGCGCAAAAAAGAAAAAGGAAATAAGTATAACCAAATAACACACTAAAATTTTCCTAAAACTATTTAAGTGATGAAAGACATTAAATGGCAAGAGCTTGGTTTTAGCTATGTAAAAACCGATTACAACACCCGTTGCGTATGGAAAGATGGCGCTTGGGGTAAGGTTGAGGTGAGCGACAGCGAGTACCTCCCTATCCATATGGCCGCAACCTGCCTCCACTATGGTCAGGAGGTTTTCGAGGGTCTGAAGGCTTTCCGTGGCGTTGATGGCAAAGTTCGTTTCTTCCGTCTGGAGGAGAACGCAAAGCGTATGCAGCGTTCGGGTGAGTATCTGCGTATGCAGGTGCCCAGCATCGAGCTTTTCGAGGAGATGTGTACCAAGGCTGTTCAGGCCAATGCGGAGTTCATTCCTCCCTATGGTACCGGCGCTTCGCTCTACTTGCGTCCCCTGCTGATTGGTACCGGCGCACAGGTAGGTGTTAAGGAGTCCAACGAGTACACCTTCGTGGTATTCGTAACCCCCGTAGGTCCCTACTTCAAGGAGGGCTTCAAACCCATCACCGTTACTCTGGAGCGTCTGTACGACCGCGCAGCTCCCCACGGCACCGGCCACACCAAGGTTGGTGGTAACTACGCTGCATCCATCGGCTCGGGCTCGAGGGCTCACGAGGCTGGCTTTGCAAATGTGCTCTATCTGGATCCTCAGGAGAAGAAGTACATCGACGAGTTCGGTGCTGCCAACTTCTTCGGTATCAAGGATGGCAAGTATGTAACTCCCGATTCGTCTTCGGTTCTTCCTTCGATTACCAATATGTCGCTCCGCACCCTCGCTGAGGACCTCGGTTTGACAGTTGAGAATCGTCCCATTCCCGTTGAGGAGCTTGCAACCTTCGAGGAGGCTGGCGCTTGCGGTACCGCAGCTGTTATCTCGCCCGTAGGTCGCATCTTCGACCCCCTCACCAAGGAGTACTTTGAGTATGGCGCCGAGGCAGGTCCTGTGAGCGTTAAGCTCTACACCCTCTTGCAGGACATTCAGTACGGTCGTGCGGAGGATACTCACGGTTGGACCACCATCATCGACCTCTAAAAAACGCATATAGCGAGCGACTGCTTCGTTATACTTCGATAAGCGGAGTTCCTCATTTGCGATAAGCAAACTGCGGACTCCGCTTTCTTGTATGCCTTGCATTCATCTCGCTATCTGCATTTTTTCGTCTACCGTCTACCGTCTACCGTCTACCGACAATGGGTCCTATAAGACTTATAAGACCTATAAGCCCCATAGGTCTTTAAGGACTTTAGGGAGTTTAGTGAGTTTAAGGAGCTTAGTGACTTCTCCTTAATCTCCTTAATTTCCCTAAATTCTCTCAAACATTTTTCCATTTTCAATTTCCCTTTCGGCCCTTTCGGCCCTTTCGGCCCTTCTCGCAATCCTAATATCTCTATATAACTGAAAAAGAGTCTGCGCCGTCACGGAGCAGACTCTTTTGTTGGATGTGCCATTACCACACATTCGGCACACCTCTATTAGAAGTTGGTAGTAAGGCCACCGAAGGGAGAGAAAGGCGACCTTCTTACACTATAGATGCAAAAGGGGGGCTTTTCGTTGCACGCAAAATAATTTTTTTTGCATTTTTTTGCCCACTTTTTTGCAATTATCTGGAAAACAGTGGTTTCTATAAACAAAAAAAAGTTCGGCACCTTGCGTGGAGTGCCGAACTTATGGGTGGTATAATTATATATAAAGGTATACCTATTAGATGGAGATGTCGAGAATCTCGAACTCCATAATGCCAACGGGAACCTTAACCTCCACCTTGTCGCCCTTCTTGTGGCCCAGGAGTGCGTGGCCGATGGGGGTCTCAACCGAGAGTTTGCCCTCGGCGAGGTTGGCCTCGTGGTCGCCCACAAGGGTATATTCCATCTCTGCACCGGTCTTGGTGTTGCGGATGCGTACGCGGTTGAGAATCTGCACCTTGCTCTTGTCGAGGTGGGACTCGTCAATGATGCGTGCGTTGGCGAGTGTAATCTCCATACGCATAATCTTCTCCTCAAGGTTACGCTGTGCCTCTTTGGCTGCGTCGTATTCCGCATTCTCGGAGAGGTCGCCTTTGTCGCGGGCCTCGGCGATAGCCTCGGCTGCTTTGGGTCGCTCAACAATGCGCAGCTGGTCCAATTCGGCCTTCATTTTGTTGTATCCCTCTTTGGTCAGAACAATTGTTTCGTTTGCCATAGTAATCTCTCTGTTTTTTATGTTTAATTAGTCAATATTATCACTTTTGGATTGGCGCGAAAAAAATATGAATTTCGACCTATTAGAAGGTCGAAACCCAAACAAATTCTGCATTAAATGCCCCAAAATCTGTTACAAAGGTAACCATCTTTTTCAAATAAACAAAATTTGTGCTAATTTTGTACATCAACCTCAACGGACAACCACTATGTTTCTGATTAACGGCACTTTTGGCTTCACGGATTTGTGGACGATAATCTCGTTTACATACACTATTTTTGTGGTCATTACGGTCGCTTTCGTTATCGCCGAGAGGCGTGAGCCGGTCAAAACTTTGGCCTGGATTATGGTCATTACGATGTTCCCCGTGGGAGGTATGATTCTCTTTCTGGCCTTCGGGCGAAACCACCGCAAGGAGCGAACTTTTATGCAGAAAGAGCTCTTCGACAACGCCCTCATCTCCAAGCTATCGGGCGACCAGCTCAAGGAGTTGCCCGCGTGTGACGAGTTGGCAATAGCCGACCGCAGCCACATAACCCTTATGCTTAACAATTCGCGCTCGATTCTCACCCTCCACAACCATCTCACAATACTCAACAATGGCGACAGGTGCTTCCCCCGAATGTTCGACGATATGCGTCGGGCGCAGAGGTTCATCCACATTGAGTTCTTCGCCATCGAGGGCGGCAAGCTCTTTGAGGAGATGTTGGCCATTCTCAAGGAGCGCATCGCCGAAGGTGTGGAGGTGAGGGTAATCTACGACAGTGTAGGTGCGCGAGCAATCAAGCGCAGCGATGTGGCCCGTTTGCGCGCGGTGGGCGTTGATGTGAGGTGCTTTATGCCCGTCTTTTTCACCCGCTTTTCGAGCCTTGCCAACTACCGCAACCACCGCAAAATTGTCGTCATTGACGGACAGGTGGGCTATACGGGCGGTATGAACATCGCCGACAGGTACATCGATGGCATCAAGGGGCGAGGCATCTGGCGCGATACCCACCTTCGACTTGAGGGCGAGGCGGTGAATATGCTCCAGATGGTCTTTGTGACAGATTGGGCCTTTGTGACCGACGGACTCACCCTCGATGATGCGAGATACTTTCCGCCCTCGAAGGTCACTGCCGTCTGCCCTATGCAGATTGCCACCTCGGGCCCCGACTCCCCCTATGCCTCCATTAAGCACTCCTACTTTGCGGCCATCACCAAGGCCGAGCGCTATGTCTACATCTCCACCCCCTATCTGCTCCCCGACAATGCTATTCTCACAGCCTTGAGGGTGGCGGCCCTCAGTGGTGTGGATGTGAGGGTGTTGATTCCCGTCAGGGGCGACAATATGATTGTGGCGTGGGCGAGCTATGCCTACATCGATGCCCTTATGGAGTCCGGCGTGAAGGTCTATCTCTACCGCAAGGGCTTCAACCATTCGAAGTTTATTGTCATTGACGATGAACTCTGCACCGTGGGGTCGGCCAATCTCGACTATCGTAGTTTTGAGGACGACTTTGAGGTGCAGGCCATCATCTATGACAACGCCACCACTTGTGAGTTGCGCAACCACTTCCTTGCCGATTTGGAGGATGCGGTGGAGGTGACGCCCGACTATTGGGCAAAGCGCCCGACGGTGAGCAAGATTATGGAGCCCATAGCAAAGCTCCTGGCCCCATTGTTTTAGCCCCTTCGCTTCGCCACGCCCACACGCACCCTTTGTTGCCTACGGAGGGGGCGATGAGCCGTCAGAAAAAGATACCGAAGTTTATCTGTACCATATCGTCGCTTAGAATATCGACCTCCCTTCTCTCTCGCGCCACGACCATCTCGGAGGTCGTCTGCTTCAGGTAGCTCGAGTAGCGCAGCTCGAAGAACACCCCATCGAACTCAACACCGATACCGCCCACCGCCGCAATGTCATTGTCGTTGAAGATGATGTCAAAGGGGGTGTCGCCGCCACTCTCAATCTGTTGCTGGGAGTCTATGCGCCAAACGGGACCGCCAAAGAGCCTCACGTGTCCGAGTTTAATGCCCACAAGCAGCGGAAGGTCCACACGATGGGTGCGCACCGTCTTATACTCCTTGGCGAGTGAGGGGTATTTGAGTCCGAGGACATAGTCGCGCTGGGCAATCTGAATTTCGGGCTGGATGTAGATGAAGCGAGGGATGGAGAGCCTCATAAACAGAGCCGCCTGATAGCCGCTCACTCTGTCGCCGGCAGGCTCAATGGTGCCGCCCTCAATGGGGATGGAGTTGAAGTTGTAGGAGCCGGTGCCGATACCCACGCGGGCACCGAAGCCCAGAATCTGGGCGCTTGCCGACCACGCAATCAGCAGCGTGCCGGCCAAAAGAAGAACAATCCGTTTCATAGTTCGTAGAGTTTTATTTTTGTTGTTGGAACAAATATGTTGTCACCTCTACGACCTACAAACGATGTGCCCGTTGTCATACAAACGATGACAACGGGCACAAATTTATTTTTCACCCCTCTCTTGTTCTACAAGAAGAGTTTCTCGGCAATCTGAACAGCGTTGAGGGCTGCGCCTTTGCGAATCTGGTCGGCTACGCACCAGAATGTAAGACCATTGGGGTTGGCGATGTCCGAACGAAGGCGACCCACAAATACGGGAGTGGTCTCGGCTACAAAGAGAGGCATCGGGTACCTCTTCTCGGCGGGGGTGTCCTCCACAACAATACCCTCGGCCTCAAGGAAGGCCTGGCGAGCCTCCTCAACCGATACGGGCCTCTCGAACTCCACCCAGATAGCCTCCGAGTGGGCCCTCGATACGGGAACCCTCACACAAGTTGCGCTCACGGCAATATCGGAGTGCATAATCTTCTGGGTCTCGTAGTACATCTTGAGCTCCTCTTTGGTGTAGTCCTCCTCGGCAAAGATGTCGATGTGGGGGATAACATTGCCGGCAAGCTGGTAGGCAAACTTATTTACCGTGGGTTTCTTGCCCTCCGCAATCTCGCTGTACTGATTCTCAAGCTCGGCAATGCCCATAGCACCAGCACCGCTGGCAGCCTGATAGGTTGCCACGTGCACCCTGCGGATGTGGGCGAGCTTCTCGAGGGCCGCAAGTGCAACAACCATCTGGATTGTTGAGCAGTTGGGGTTGGCAATAACCCTGCGAGGGGCATTCTTGGCATCCTCGGGATTGACCTCGGGCACAACCAGAGGCACATCCTTGTCCATACGGAAGGCGCTCGAGTTGTCAATCATAATGGTTCCGTGCTTGGTGATGGTCTTCTCAAACTCGATAGAGGTCGAGCCGCCTGCCGATACAAAGGCCACGTCGATACCCTTGAAGTCGTCGTTGTGGGCGAGCAGTTGAACTTTCACCTTTTTGCCCTTGAACTCATACTCGCGGCCTGCGCTACGCTCGCTACCAAAAAGGTAGAGCTCGTCTACGGGGAACTCCCTCTCGGCCAAAATTCTCAAAAACTCCTGTCCTACGGCGCCACTTGCGCCCACGATTGCTACTTTCATCTTTTCTTTATCCTATTTATTATACTATTATACTCTCTTTGTTGCAATTAGAAGAACTCCTCGTCGTCCTCGAAGATTACGTCGCTGGTGCGGTCGATAACCTCCATATCTTCCTCTGTGCCCTCGGCACCCTCTTCGCCCTCGACATCCTCGATGGTGATTGAGCCGTCCCAGCACTCATACTCCTTGGCACCTGCGGGGCGGTAGAAGGTATCCTCGACGGTTACCCCCAGCGAGCCATCCTGCTGTACCTTGCGCAGGAATTCGCCAAAGATGGGCAGAGCCACAACCGAGCCTTCACCCCTCGACGAGAGG